>WOZA01000141.1:2812-10072 GCA_011620505.1 Anaerolineaceae bacterium | reverse complement strand
GGCACCTGGCGTAAGAGCGGCTCCACCAGCGGCTTGAGCGTGGTCAGCTCATAAGCCAACGCAGAGTTAAACATGACATCCGCATTTTCCTGGTAAGGGAAGATGTGGAACTTTTCACCTGCCCGCACAGCTTCCCAACGCCGGATGGTATCTGCAGCTGAGTAGCCGCGGTCGCGTGAGTCCCGCAGGATGCGCCGCAACATGCGCGTGTCTGTAGTTGAAATACGATTGTGGCGGTCCAGGTTAAGCTGTGTCAGGCAGGAAACATATATCCTGAAGGTAGTTTTAGGGTCTATGTCGGTCAAAAGTCCCGGGTTAAGCCCATGAATGCCCTCGAGAATGACCACATCCCCCTTGTTTAGCTGCACCTTCGCGCCATCTGTACTCAAACCTGTGATGAAGTCGTAGCGCGGCAACTGCACTTCCTGCCCGGCCAACAATGCCTTCAGGTCGCGGTTCAAGCGCACCAAATCGAGCGCTCGTAAGGACTCATAATCGCGGTGACCATCGTCGTTGAAGGGGGTTTTATCACGGTCAATGAAGAAGTTATCCATCTCAAGCGCGAACGGTGTGATGCCCTTTGCCAGGAGTTGAATGCCGAGACGCTTTGAGAAGGTTGTTTTGCCCGAAGAAGATGGGCCGGCAATTAAGATAACACCAACCCGGTCGCGTGCCGAGCAGATCTGGGCGGCTATCTGGGCGATTTGCATTTCGTGCAAAGCCTCGGAGACCAGGATGACCTCATCAATATGCCCTTCCTGGATGGCGTCATTCAATGCGCCCACAGAATGGATGCCGAGGGTGGTTAACCAATCGCCATACTCCTTGAAGGTCTTCAACAAGGTTGGGTAATTTTCCATCGGCAGCACTTCGGATGGCGCATGCCGTCTTGGAAAACGGATAATAAAGGCTTGATCCAACAAGTAGAAATCGAACCACTTCAGATAGCCGGATGATGGCACCATGTAACCGTGGTGATAGTCCCGGGTTTCACCGGCGCGATACAGCACCAGGTCCGGGCGCTTGCGGTACTTCAGGAGCCGCACCTTATCATCCTCACCGGCTTGTTTGAAGTACTCGATTGCCTCATCCAGCGGAACTGTCTCGCGGATAAAAGGCACATCCTGCTCCACAAGATCTTGCATTGCGACTTTGATGCGGTCGAGTTCCTCCTGCCCAAAATTGGGCAGATTACTGACCTCGCAATAGTACCCTCCAGAGGAAACAGAATGGTCAATCGTCAATTCTCCTTCAGGAAAGCAACTTCGGAAGGCAACTTCGAGCAGAAAGACCAACGAGCGGCGATAGATGCGCGCCCCATCAGAATCTTCCATGGTAAGCAGCGTCGCCTGTCCGTCTTGCTTTAGCGGATAAGTCAATTCACGCAAATGTCCATCCAGAATTGCACCAACAATCAGAGGTTCCTCAGGCTTTTGCACAACGCGGACAAAGTCTTCGAGCCTTCCGCCTCTTTTACCGGTGATGATCCTTCCGTCGCTCAATGTCAGTTCCACGCTTTCGCGCGGTTTGTCTATCAGATAAAAATCCATCATGGTCTCGTTTTTTTTATTATTTAGTTGCAGCGATCAAAGGAATGATCGCGAAATCATCCGGTCCCTTGCCGTCAACAGGCTGCGCGGAAGAGGGATACGTCCCCAGTACAGTTGCCTGGTCTGGGCTGAAATCGGCAGGCAGCGCCAAGTCAATGATGCGGGTGTGATTGTTGTCGAGTGGGGCGCCGCCAAATCGGTAGCTTTCTGCGTTCTGGCTCACATCGCGCACACGCCAAACCCCTTCTGCAGGATAACCTTCCTGACCAAGAACAACCGCGGCATAGCTCCAATCGGTTGGACTGCCGTCACCAAAGAATTCCGCCGGTACGCTGGCAATAACTGCATTCTTGCCTGCATCCACATACACTTTCATGGCTGAGCTGGCTTCGGTATTATTCACTGGCTCTCCCAGTGGATCTTCGCCAGGGACGACAACTTGTGGCGTCCAGCCTTCGACCCAAAGGGCAATATCCCAGCCATTGCCATCCGCGAGCGCAGCGTTCCTGCCGGGCAGCAGCATGCGATTGCCAGTGCCGGCACCCGGGTCCTTATCGATGTAGACGTCAAAAGTCTGCACCGAGAAACCAGCTGGTGAGTTCCAGCCATTGGTGATTGGGGCTTTGACGGTGAAGCTGAAATAGATATTTGCTCCATCGCTGGAGACCTCAAAGTCAGTCAGGTCAAAATCCCCAGCCTTAAACACGCCATCCTTGGGATAGGTGTAACTGCCAGGACCGTTGTCGTCGCCTTCAGGGTCCTCTATCAGCAGCACGCTGGTCAGGGGTTCAAAACTAAAGAACTGAATAGCAAGAGGAGCCTGCGTGTTAAATTGAATGGGCTCCGCCTGGCGCAGGATGACCTGCATGGGGATCACATTCCCGTTACTGGCTGCTCCTAAAACACTCTTGGGCAGCTGCACCTCGATCGTGCCATCCTTCGCGGCCACTTGACCAAGCTCTTCTTCCTGTTTTGTCCAGGTTGTGCCATCCGTCAAGTACATTCCGACGGTGGTTTGCCCCGGTTTTATTTCGAGCACGCGGGAAGCCGGAGCCAACAGCTGCCCAGTAGCGCTAAGATCTGCCAACTGCTTATCAGTGTCTCCAGGAGCGTTCAGGTAGACTTCGATTGCCTCACCTCCAGCCAAAGCCTTCGCCAGGTTGATCTGGAGGTAGAGATTCTCCTGATCCATGCCATAGCCAAAGCTCTGGATCGGGGCATCTTCTCCTGCCTGATAAAGCGCAGCCTTGCTCCACTCATCTTCGGTTGAAACCCCATCGATGACCGGCGTCATCTCACCGCTAACAGCCACATCAGCCTTGAGCGGCTGTGCTTGGATGACCGGGAAATCCAGGTAAGCAGGGTACTCCACACCCAACGAGGTATAGACGCCCTTCAGGAGCGCGCGGTAGCCTTCATCAAAGTAGCCGTCCTGACCGGAATCCTGATCCGTGCCATACCACCAGAACCAATCCGAACCTTCTGCCAGGTACATGAAGTCCTGTGCCTTTGCCAGCGCTTCAGAGCTGCCGCTGAGGCTACCATCCTCATACTGCTTTAAATCTGCCCGCACACGTGCAAGCAGATCCCAAGCCTCTGCTTCTTCGCTTTCACCAATCCAGGTGTCGTAATTGGCGCTGAACCACGCCCCCGGGAAGAGCGTATCCAACTCGCGTTGTTCAGGGTATAGCTCAAGGTATTCTGAAGGCGTGATCGTTTCGAGTGTTTCACTCTCAGCCAACTTTTTATAGAGGGCATGGAAGAAATCCTTGCCATCGTTATCGTAGTTTTCCCAGGCATTTTCGCCATCTACTACAATGGTTACGATATGAGGACCTTCTGTGTTCTTCAGGCTCTCATGGATCGCGTTCAGGGAATCGATCATATCCTGCGCAGCAGCTTCACCTGCCATACCAGAATAATTGAAACCAATCTTGTCCGAAATCACCCAGTCGCGGAAGAAGACCGCTACCTTATCGCCGCTTTCGCCTTGCACGTAGTAAGGACGATAGAAAGTGTCCGGGTCTTTTACCACACCGTTATTATCCCTGGCGAAGCGGTCTCCCGAAAGCCCCAGGCTTGCCACCAGCACGGGTTCGCCAGTTTGCATCCACTTGTATCCCGCCTCGCTGACAAGCGGCACGATCTCTTCTGCCACCGATCCCTCACCTGGCCAAAGCCCGCGGACCTCACGCCCAAAGATGTTCTCGTACATTTCCACGCTTTTTTGCAGATGAAAGGTTGCGTCCTGGGGGTAGCTGAAGCGTTGTTTCGGCATGATTGCCTTGGGGTTGCCAACTAAGGCCAGGTCCGTGTCGTAAATTAGAGGCAAAATCGGATGGGCATACGGAGTGGTTGTAATTTCCAGGATGCCGGCATCCTGCAAATCCTTATGGGTTGGCAGGACGCGCTTCATCAGTGCCAGAATGCCATCAAAGAGAGTGACCTTATCTTCTTCAGTAAAGTCTCTGCCTTTATCGACCAGGGCTTTGAAGGGTTCCTGAGCCAGGTAATCCGGATCGATCCATGCCAGGTTGAACCACACTTGCAGATCGCGCAGGTCTTGTTCGGTAAAGTTTTCAACTGCGGCAGCAATTGCAGCTTCGTCTGTGCCGCCGCGCAGATCGAGCAGTTCCTTGTAGCGCGGGTAAACCGCGATGATGTGGTCCCAGTTGGCGTCAAAGAACCGCTGCAGGATGAAGGTCTTCTGTTCCACGGTCAGTTCTGCTGCTGGGACTTCCGCCAGCACCCAGTAAAGGTCCTTGGCACCGTTATCCGTGAAATCCTGTAATTGCCGGATCAGGGAAGGAGTCAGGTTGATGGTCGCCTTCACGCCTTTCTCCGCGGCAATCATCTCAGCCATGTCGAGGTAATCCTTGGTGGCATGCACACGCACCCACGGTCGGGTATAGAAGCCATTTTCGTCTTTGTAGTACATCGGCTGATGCTGATGCCAGGTGAGGTTGACGTACAGGGGGTATTCCTTCACCACCGGAGCTTCCGTCGCTGTTGGCTCTTCAGCCACAGGGGTTGTCGGTTCAACAGGCACATCCGTTGGAGTGGGCGTCGGGCCAGGCGCTGAGCAGCCTGCAATGACTGCCAGGCTAAGGAAAATTGCAATCCAAAATTGAAGTTTTTTCATGGTTCCTCTTTTCATGCCCGGATTAAGGGCGTATCAGTTTCAGGATAAATATCTCTCCGCCGACGAGCTTCTCCACCACGACAAAGTCGCTCAGGGAGCCATTTTCAGCGAAAGTAATTTCAGAGAAGGGTGCCTTGCCCCAGACGGCCTCCACCTGCCAGGTGCCAGCCAGGTCGCTGCCTTCAAGCGCGATGGTGCAGTTTTCGAGGGTTTGCACGCCAAGATTGGCAACGGTCAGCAGCACCTCGTCGCCTTCCACCCGGGCTACGGTGTAGAGCCTGCGGCAGGATGACGTGAAGGGAATGTACTGACCTTTCTGCAGGGCGGGGTGTTGGTTACGCAGATTGACCAATCCGCGGTACCAGTTGAGCAAGGATTCCGGATCTGAATCCTGAGCAGCTACGTTTAGCTTCTCCCAGCCGTCATTTATCCGTTCCCAGGGGTTGGCACTGCTAAAGCCAGCATTTGCTTCCGAAGACCACTGCATCGGCGTGCGCAAGCGCTCATCCGGCTTGTTGCCGGTCATGCCGATTTCTTCACCATAGTAGATGAAGGGCGTACCTGGACCCGTCAGATAGATGAAGGCTGCCAGTTTCTGCCGGTCAAGCTTGCTGCTGAAGAAAGATGCCACACGCTGTTGGTCGTGATTGGTCAAAAAGGTGGCAAATTGCTGATCCGGGAAGTATTCAAGGGTCTCCAGATAGGATTTCATAATGCGCGAGGGATCAGGGGAATATAATCCCCCCAGGATATCCGCTGCCAGGTCGAACATGAAGTACTCCTGCATGCCGCGAGTGGGTTGACCGTACTTGGCAATGATTTGGGTATCCGTCCACACCTCCCCTACAGTATAGGTTTGGGGATTGATACCCAGGTAGTATTCACGCCATTTTTGGAACCACTCAATCGAACCCTTTGAGTCCTGCAGAGTGACGCCATCTTCCACCAGGTAGCGAGCCGCGTCCACTCTGAAACCATCCACGCCTATATCCAGCCAGAATTTGGTGGCATCATACATTGCCTCGGTCACCTTTGGCTCGTTGTAATTCAGATCGGGCATGCCGCTCCAAAAAGGCGCATAATAGAAACTACCACTGGATTGATACCAGGCATTCTGCCCCCAGGGTCCTTGCTGCGAGGGCACGACGTCCGACCAGACGTACCAGTTTCGGTACTCACTGGCTTTATCCTTCGCGCTCAAAAACCATGGGTGTTCTGAAGAGGTGTGATTGACGACAAAGTCGATGATCACGCGGATCCCGCGTTCGTGGCAGGCTTCCACCAAATCTTGAAAATCCTGCAATGTGCCATAATCAGGGTTCACCGCCTGGTAGTCGGTCACATCATAGCCATGATAAGAGGGCGAAGGGAAGATCGGCATCAGCCAAATCCCGCTGATCCCAAGGTCGGTGCTGGTGTTGGGATCACCATCATTGAGATAGTCGAGCTTTTCAATGATTCCGCGGAAATCACCAATGCCATCCCCATTGCTGTCCTTAAAGGAGCGCACAAAGATTTCATAAAAAACCACGTCATTCCACCATCCCTGGCTGGACTGAGTCTCTGGAGCAGGTTCTATAGCAACTTGTTCCGTCGTTCCGGCAGTAGGTTGGGTGGATATTTCAGCAGATTGGGTCGAAGTGGTCTTGACTTTGCATGCAGCCAGAACCAGGCTGGCAACAAACAGAAGAATTACTGGCAAGACACGCTTTTTCATAGCTTCTCCAGGAAGGTTAGCAACAACTGGGAGCATTACCTCCAGCAGATTGCATAGGTAATTCTACACGATTCAAGAACCGGTATACAGGCAAGAACATTGGGCTCGGTCATTTGATAATTGCTCATAATCAACGCAATAGATCGCCGCCTACTGGCTGGATAAGCGAAGCATCATCCTGCGCCGGGCTATTGACCGCGCGGCTGACTTCCCAACCGCGCATCAGTTGGGGATCAAAAGGCTTGAGCAAACTCAGCCGCCTCTTCTCATCAGGTTCCGATAGCCAATCCCACATCGCCTGCCCTTTGAGAATGACTGGCATACGCGGGTGCACCTCAGCAACCAGTGAATTTGCATCGGTAGTGATGATAGTACAGGTAGTTAGTCCGGGGAGACCAGGCTCTGAATTGACCCCTTTCGGTTCCCAATCATCCCACAACCCCGCAAAGGCAAAAGCCTCACCACTGCGCAAACTGTAGTAGAAGGGGACTGGTGATTTCCCACCCTTACGCCATTCGTAAAAGCCATCAGCGAGGATCAGGCAGCGTTTATTTTTGAAGGAATTGCGGAATGCGGGCTTTTCAGCGACTGATTCGGCTCGCGCGTTGATCATGCCGTTGCCAATCGACGGATCCTTCGCCCAAAAGGGCACCAACCCCCAGCGAAACCAATGCACTGAGCGGGTTTCCGCAAAAGGAACGCAGGCAATTTCCTGCGAGGGGGCGATGTTGTAGCGCGGCTCCCAATCGAGCGGCATTTGCCCCAGCGCAAGCTGCGTGCGCACGTCGTCTGAGTCAAGCGCCATGGTAAATCTTCCGCACATAGTATCTCCGTTCGCGAACTAATAACCT
>WOZA01000141.1:0-2712 GCA_011620505.1 Anaerolineaceae bacterium | reverse complement strand
GAGGGACTGGGTAAACTTAAAAGTTGCCGGTTTACCCGACAAATTTATGGGCGAGGGTAACCTGAAACATGGTGAGAGGCGCCCGGAGGAAAAATGACTAAACAAGAAGAAATCGTTATCAAAGCTGAAAAGCGCACAATCAAGGGAAAACAGGTTTCCCAGTTGCGCCGCGTCGGTATTCTGCCCGGCGTGATTTACGGGCACAGAGTCGAGAGCCAGGCTATCCAGATGGATCGCCACACGGTTTCGCACCAGATGGCCAGCATCACCCCCACTACCCTCGTGACAGTTGATGTCGCCGGGGACAAAATCAAAGCTTTTGTACGCGATCGCCAGCGCGATGTTCTGTACGGTAATCTGACCCACCTGGATTTTCTGGCTGTCTCGATGACCGAGAAAATGCGCGCCGCAGTCGAACTTGAGCTCACAGGTGAAGCCCCTGTGCTTGAAAACCCGATTTATCTGCTCAATCACAGTCTGAACGAAATTGAAATCGAATGCTTCCCTCAGGACATGCCCGAGCGTGTCCTGGTTGACGTCAGCGGAATCAAGACCCCTGAAGATTCCATCACAATTGCCGATCTCAACCTGGGCGAGAATATTACCATCCTCACCGACCACTCCGAAGTGATCGTTTCGGTTGGTTACATTGCTGCTGAAGAGGTCGAAGCTCCCGCTGTTGAAAGTGTCACTGGTGAACCCGCGGTAGTTGAAAAGGGCAAGAAGACCGAAGAAGAAGAAGCTGCCTAATCGCATGCTTCTCAGGTTCAAAAACGACCGCTTTTCCAGCGGTCGTTTTGTTTTTACGGTAGTAACAAATCTTCGGGGATTTTTCCCTTTCAGTGGATCAGTTTTGAATAAGACGCAGGAATTCCTGGGTAATCTGAGCAGTTGCACCCCAGATGGTCTCCTTATCATAATCGTTGTAATAGAGGATCCTTAAAGTTTGGCCTTGAAACTGGCGCGGTCTCAATTGGTAATTCCGGGGGTCGGCGAGCCAATCGAGCGGCACAATGAAAGCACGTGCCACCTCGCTTGCGTTGATTTTCAGCTCAAAAGGCCAAGCGACCACACCAACCACTGGTGTGACCTGAAAATACGAGACCATGTTGAAACGCGCCATCTTGCCGAGCACTGCCACGGAGGCTGGATCAATACCCACTTCTTCCCAGGCTTCGCGCAGGGCGGTCCGTTCCAGGTCGCCATCTTGCTCCTCCCAGGCGCCGCCAGGAAAAGAGACCTGACCGCTGTGGTCTCCCAGATTGTCCGTGCGTCGGGTAAAAAGCAGGTGCCATTGCCCTTTTTCCCAAACCAGCGGGACGAGCACAGCCGCCGGATGAAGGCGGCGCGGACCAAGATTCAGCCAACCGCTATCCATCTGGTCAGACTGCTCGGCATGTGCCTGGAGGCGGGCGCTAAGGTCATGTGGTAAGGTCAGACTGCCGCTCAAAGCGCATCCTTTGTCTCTTCAAGCTCGGAGGGTTCAGCATCCTCTGATTTTTCCAGACCCAGGCGTTCAACCGCCCTTCCAAACAACAAAAATCCGGTATGTGCGATCATACGATCCACTGGACGCAGATGTTCCCAATCGGTTTTGTAGTAACGCACGAGCACTTCGACCACTTCCACAAAAGCGAAGTTGTTGTGCGTGAGCGCACGCAGGCAGAGCTGCACCTGGTTCACGGTTGGCACGAGCATCCCCAGGTAGCCGCCAGGTTTGAGGCTTGCGCGTGCCTGAGCCAGGTAGTCGTACGGATTGGGAAGATCCAGGAAAAGCGCGTCGACGTTTTCCTCAGAAAACCCTTCCGAGGCATCCCCCACTTTGAAAGTCACCCGGTCAAACAGGCCGACACGTTCCAGGTTTTTGATGGCAAGCGCCTGGATTTCCTGCTTGCGTTCATAGGAATAGACATGCCCGCTATCACCGACCATATACGCGAAAGCGGTAGTCAGCCCACCAGAGCCGCTGCCGCATTCCAGCACGCGCATACCCGGGCCAATCCCCATGGTGATGAGGACCTGGCCAATTTCTTTCGGATACATGATCTGGGTGGTACGCTTGATGTTCTTGATGAGGTCAGCAATCCCCGGCTGCAGCAGGTAGAAGGGGTTGCCCTGGTGTGACTCGAGCCGGCTGCCCCATTTTTGACCAATAATGTCGTCATGGCGGATGACTCCGCGATGGGTTTGCAGCACAGCGCCTGCTTCCAGGCGCAGCAAATGGCTCTTATAACCTGCGCCCTGCAGCTGAACCAGGTCCCCCTCGCGGGCGAAGTTGCTTGACTCGATTTGTGAAGTAATCATCCCTATTTACTCTGCCCGGGGAAGGATTCGATTCGACTGAACCAGTGTCCGGCGAAGAGTACGATGATGCTGCCAATAATTCCCCCGCCAAGATAGAGGGAACCGACGTTCATGAAGTTGAAGCCAGCATTTTTGGCAATGAGATGACCCAGAAAGAAACCAATCCAGCTGAGAACGATATAGATAACCAGTTTCCAGAAACCCCCATCTTTCCAAAGGTGGAAGACAGCCCCGAGCAGGGTTGCCATAACCCATCCAAAAATGTAGGTAGCAACGTTCATAAACCTTCCTTAATCGTTTCTGATTGGCTTAATCTACTAACTTCGGCAACTCCCGCAAGGCGCCGCGCCTGGCTGGTGGTTCCCAATTTCTGGGTCAATGATATCACTAAACCGCTTTATCCGAGCC
>WOZA01000041.1 GCA_011620505.1 Anaerolineaceae bacterium | reverse complement strand
GGTCCGATCAGGCTGCCTTGATCTGACTGGATTTGCCAGAATCCGGAGTATTCACCCTGATAGCTCGGCGCAAATAACTCCAGGGAGATGTCGAGAGTGTTGCCTGAACTTACCTTTGGCAGAAGACTGGGTGAATTGCCGCCCATCAGACTGCCGCGTACGAATACAAGCTTGTAATTTTCCCAATCACAGCTGCCATTGTTTTGCACACGCCAGGTCTTGGTGAATTGCTGACCGGGTTTCAGGATGGTTCCATCCGGGATGCTCAGATCTTGCAGCAAGGCTGCAGACATGGTGCAGGGGGGTGGGGTGGTCGTGCCAGTGGGAGTAACTGCAGTTGTGGGGGTGATCAGGGTTGGGGTAGGTGGAATTTCCTGCTCATTCATGACCTTCACCATCACAGCCACCTGGGCGCTTGCAGCGGGTGCCTTGCCTCGCTGATAGAGCTTGACCTCGACCAGGGTGGGACCTTCTTTGGTCGGAATCCATGGCTGGAGCACCAGTCCAAAGGTGCCCGGGTTGGTATCGGGAGTGTCAAGGCGAATCAATTCACCATTGATGTACAGTTCAATCCGGGACCAATTGCCTTCAGGCTTGGTTGAAGAGGTGACCTGGTACTCCTTAAAGGCTGGGATGGACTGCCCTGATACCGGGTTGAGAATGGCGACACTGGCGTTGTTTCTTGGCAAATTACAGGCAATTAACCCGGCTGTAATCAGCAGGAAAACGATGATCAGCGTAATAATGGTGCCTTTTTTCATAACTACCTTTCATACGGTAATAAGGCCTGCAATTAGGACGAAAAAATGCGCCATGAAGTTCCCCACTCAGGTCAACCGGTAAGCCGTATTCTGTCTTGGATGCGCATCTATCTAGGCGGACTGTCGCCAGCCAGCTCATGCGGTCTACCCGGAGATCAAGTGAGCCGAGCAGGCTCTCTCTCCTGTTTGACCTTGCACCGGATGGGGGTTGCCTGGCCGCCTTTGTTGCCAAAAGCGCCGGTGGTCTCTTGCACCACCTTTTCACCCTTACTCTTGCGAGCGGTATGTCTCTGTGGCCCGATCCATGATCTTACGACCATCCAGGGGTTACCTGGCATCCTGCTCTGCGGTGTACGGACTTTCCTCACGATTAAGCGCGCGCACCTGGCTGACCTGAGTATATTAAGAATAGCGGATGGAGGGGCAAAAGTCAAACGCGCCTATTTTTGGAAGTGGGATACCGTGCCTGCCATCAAATCTGGAGACCTTCGGTCAAAACCCTCGCTCGGTCCCGCAAGGGGAGGCTTCGCACTCAGGAGACCGGCGAGAACTGAGGAGGTAGACCTAAAGGTCAAATGCCGCGCACGACGAGAACGCCGGCGCGGTCAAAGATGCCCTCCACCGTACGGATGGGCTTTAATCCGTCCACTATGTTTACTTTTGCTGCGGGCATTAGGGTAGGAGCACGGCACGCCGTGCCTGAAGCGAATTGGATGGGTGTCTAGAGAGCGGTGACAACTGAAGGTAAATTCAGGGGTTACTCCTGCGATTCGGAAAGTCATCGGAACCATCATCGCATTACAGGATTTGGGGATTTTTGTATGGCACGGTATGCCGTGCCGCTACGCCGGATTTTGATTTCTGGGGTTATCTCGGCATTTTTCCGCTACCAATTACTGGACAAATCTGGGATTTATTGTAAAATACTCTTTTGCAAGTATAGAGGAATTATTTTTGGAGGAAGAAGTTGGCAAATATTAAGTCTCAAATCAAACGAAACAAGCAAAATCAGGCTGCCCGCCAGCGCAATCGCGTCTACCGTGGTTCAGCCCGCACTTTCCTGCGCAGAGCTCAGACCGCTATCCGCACTGAGGACGCTGAAAAGTCCCAGGTCGAAGTGCTCAATGCGATCCGCGCTCTGGATAAGGCTGCCGCCAAGGGTGTTATTCACAAGAACAACGCCGCGCGCCGCAAGTCTCGTTTAATGGCTCACTTTAACAGCCTGGAAAAGTAAGCATTTATTAACCCACACCGAGGCTCCCTACTTAAGGGTGGGGGACCTCTTTTTTTGTTTAACGGGGAATCATACAGGTTTTACGGACATGGGAATGCCTATGAAGCGGCCCAATGTCCATCCCTCGATGTTATAATCGCCCCTGACCAACTGTGAGATGCCTATGTTTGATGACGTAAAAGAACAATTAGCTTTGATCATTGACCGATTTTGCCAAACCCGGGGACTGCCCACTGGCAAAGTGGAGTTCCGCAACATTCCATTCAGCGGGGAATGGGGGCTTGCCGCACCGCTTTTTCCGCTGGCAGCAGCAGATCCAGACAAATCCCTGCCGGTTCCCAAAAAAGCCCAGGAATTTGCGGAAATCCTGAAAAACCAGGTCGCAGATTTACCCGGTTTCTCACATATTGAAGCCGTTAAAGGATATCTGAACCTGTACTTTGAGCCCCACCAATACGCCGAAAGAGTAGTCAGTATGGTTCTGGAACAAGGTAAGGCGTTTGGCTCCCAGGCACAGCAGGGCAAGCCAGTGATGGTGGAATATTCCAACCCAAACACGCATAAGCCGCTGCATGTGGGTCACCTGCGGAATGTAATCCTGGGCGGCTCGGTCTGCAACATCCTCGAAGCCAGCGGCAAAAAGGTTATCCGCGCCAACTACATCGGCGATATTGGACTGCACGTAATCAAGTGGATGTGCAATTACGAGATGTACCACTCTGGCGAGCAGCCTGGCGTTGATACGATGCGCTGGATGGCTGATCTATATGCTGAGGCAGACAAACGTTTTGTGAGTGAGCCTGCGTTTGAGGCTGCGGTCAGAGATTATTTCGGGCGCTGGGATGCCGGCGAACAGCACCTTAAGGACCTTTGGAAGCAGACCCGCGATTGGTCAATGGAAGGCTTCGAACAAGTTTACACATTATTAGGTGAGCATTTTGACCGGATTTACTTCGAAAGCGAAGTTGAAGAACCTGGTAAAGCTTTGGTCGACCAGTTGATTCAAAGCGGATTGGCCGAAGACGGCCGCCCGGAAAACCCGGTCATCATTGACCTGGATAAAAAACTGGGCACCAAGGAAGAATACCGGGTGGTGGTCATTCTGCGCTCGGATGGCACCTCTTTGTATGCCACCAAGGAAATCCCCCTGGCAATCATGAAATTCACGGAATATGACCTCGACCAATCCATCTATGTGATTGATGTCCGTCAGTCGCTGCACATGAAGCAAATAATCAAGGTGATGGAGTTGATGGGTTACCCCTGGGCTGGTCGCATGCGGCATCTCGCCTATGAGATCGTCAATTTGCCCGGGAACGTGACCATGTCCTCCCGGGATGGAACAGTGGTGCTGCTGGATGACCTGATCCGGGAGGCTACGCAACGAGCTCTTGAGGTCGTCCGGGAGAAAAACCCGGCATTGGATGCAGAAACGATGCAAGACGTGGCGGAAAAAGTTGCCTTGGGCGCCATCAAGTACCCAATGATCTCGCGGGAAAACACCAAGGTCGTGACCTTCGACTGGGACACCGCGCTCGATTTCAATGGACAATCCGCTCCTTACATCCAGTATGCCGTCGTGCGTGCCAACAGCATCCTGCGCCGTCTCAACGAGCCCGCGCCCAGCAAGGCAACCTTCAGCCACGAGCTAACGCCTGCGGAAGTCAATCTGATTGAGAAGATTTCGCAACTTCCAGAAGTGGTCCAAAAAGCTGCTGTTGAATTCAAACCCTTGCTGGTAGCAACGTACGCTTTTGAGCTTGCCCAGGCATTCAATGATTTTTATACCCAATGTCCGGTCTTGTCTGCTGAAGGCTCAACCCGCCTTTCGCGCCTGGTGCTTGTTCAGGCAGCCAAGATCGCGCTTGAAAATGGGTTATCGTTACTCGGAATTCAATCACCACAAGTGATGTGATGTAGAATAAGAACAATCAAAATCAAAAGGAGAAACATATGAGTCGAATTCGTACACTAATCATGGGAGCAGCAGGTCGGGATTTTCATAACTTCAATACTTTCTATCGTGACAACGAACAGTATGAAGTGGTTGCATTCACCGCGACACAGATCCCAAATATTGACGGTAGAAAGTACCCTGCCGAGCTTGCTGGAAAACTGTATCCTGAAGGCATCAAAATCTATCCCGAGTCGGAATTGCCTGATCTGATCAAGCAGTTCGATGTTGATGAAGTCGTTTTCGCTTACAGTGATGTTCCTTACGATTATGTGATGCACAAATCTGCCCTGGTCAATTCACTGGGTGCTGATTTCCGTCTGATGGGTACCAAAGAAACCCAGGTCAAATCCACCAAACCCGTGGTCGCTATCTGCGCCGTCCGCACTGGCAGCGGCAAAAGCCAAACCACCCGCCGCGTTGCAGCAATCCTCCAGAAAATGGGCTTCAAAGTGGCAGCTATCCGCCACCCCATGCCTTATGGAGACCTGGTGAAGCAGCGTGTTCAGCGCTTTGCGACCTATGCCGACCTCGACAAGCATGAATGCACGATTGAGGAACGCGAGGAATACGAACCCCACATCGACAACGGTGTTATTGTCTATGCTGGTGTGGATTACGAAGCGATCCTGCGTGAAGCGGAAAAAGAAGTGGATGTGATCCTGTGGGACGGCGGAAACAATGATTTTTCATTCTATAAACCCGACTTACAGATCACCGTGGCAGATCCCCTGCGCCCCGGGCATGAAAGTTCCTACTATCCTGGTGAGGTTAATGTGCGCTTGGCGGACGTGGTCGTCATTAATAAGGTCGACACCGCCAATCCGGAAGATGTCAACAAGGTACGCGAAAATGTCCATAACATCAACCCCAACGCGATCATCATCGAAGCTGCTTCCCCGATCTATGTGGATGATCCCGAAGCCATTCGCGGCAAGCGGGTGCTGGTGGTGGAAGATGGCCCCACGCTGACCCACGGCGGCATGAAGATCGGTGCCGGTTGGGTGGCTGCCCGCCGTTTTGGCGCGGCAGAGATTGTGGACCCACGACCGTTCGCTGTCGGTGAGATCCTTGCCACCTATAAAAAGTACCCCAACACCGGCACCATTCTGCCGGCAATGGGTTACGGCGAGCAGCAGATCCGCGACCTCGAGAAAACCATCGAAGCCGCAGATGTGGACCTGGTCATTATCGGTACACCGATCGATCTGACCCGGGTAATGAAGATCAACCGCCCCAGCCAGCGCGTGCGTTATGAGCTGGAGGAAATCGGCAAGCCTGACCTCGAGGATATCCTGAGGAAGAAGTTTGGCAAGTAGTTTCATGTTACACACACAACCGGTCAGGCAGCTGACCGGTTGCTTTTTAAATGGGAATACACATATTGCTGGTCTGTTATCCTCTGTAAGCCAAATTAGGATTGTGATAAACTCACCCTAACCAAAAACGAAAGAGCAACTATGTTTATCGATTCTGTGCAGATTAAGGTCGCGTCTGGTAAAGGCGGCGATGGAATGGTGCATATGCACCGTGAAAAATACCGACCGCGCGGTGGTCCTGATGGTGGAGATGGGGGCAGAGGTGGGGATGTAATCTTTGAGGTGGTTCCGACCCTCAATACCCTGAGCCATTTTCATCAGAACGAGCATTTCTTTGCCGATGCAGGTAAAAACGGCGGCCCTACCAACCGCAGCGGGCGCTCGGCGGAGGACCTGATCATCCCGGTTCCACCGGGTACTGCGATCTATGATGACGACAAGGCAGAATTGATCGGGGACCTCGTCTTGCCGGGTCAGCGGTTGGTTGTTGCCAAAGGGGGGCGAGGGGGCAGGGGCAACCAGCACTTTGCGACCAGCCGTAATCAAATGCCTCTCACGGCAGAAAAGGGTGAACCGGGTGAAGAATTCAACCTAAGGCTTGAATTGAAATTGATTGCGGATGTCGGGCTCGTTGGGCTGCCAAATGCTGGAAAATCGTCAATTTTAGCCGCAACAACGAACTCCAGACCCAAGGTGGCTGATTACCCCTTTACGACGCTCGAGCCAAACCTGGGCGTGGTGAAGCTTGACCCGGACAGCACTTTTGTGATGGCAGACATACCCGGTCTGATCGAGGGGGCTTCCCTGGGAATCGGCCTGGGTTTTGACTTCCTGCGGCACATTCAGCGCACCCGTCTCCTCATCCACGTGTTGGATGGTCTTTCGGAGGATCCTCTGGAAGATTATCACACCATCAATGCTGAACTCGAACTGTTTGATGATCTGCTTGGAAAACGCCCGCAAATCGTCGTTTTGAACAAGATGGATCTACCGGATGTAGCAGAGAAGTATGAATCGCTGCGCCTGGAATTTAAGAACCTGGGGGTGGAGTTGATGCCGGTTTCAGCCGTCAGCCAGTACAACTTAAAAGAGCTGATGTGGAAGGTTTTCAACATGCTAAGGGAGCTGCCTGAAGAGCAAAAAGAAATCGAAATGCCGGTCTACCGGGCAGAGGCCGACCCGAATGCCTTCCAAATTGAGAAGACCGAGGATGGGTATGTTTTGTCGGGAGCTCGCATCGAAAAAGCGGCTGCGATGACCTACTTTGACCAACCCGGCTCAGTTCGACGTTTCCAAAAGTTGATGGCGGGGCTCGGGGTTGAAAAGGCTCTGCGCGATTTGGGCATTCAGGAAGGTGACAGCGTCATCATTGGTGAGTGGGAATTGGAGTGGCAGGACTAACCTGAAATTAAATGCGCACGGCTTGGGTGAGGGGGGCACCCAAGCCGTGCGCAACACTATTATTCCACTATTTTCTTGTATTGTCAAATGTATTCCGATACAAACTTCTGGCAAACAAGTGCTAAAAATTCGTTATTCATCAAGTTTTATTAACATTCACTATGCCCGCAGGTATAGCACTTGCGGCAACCTTCCTCGTTGATCATGGTAGCCTGACCGCATTCCGGACAAAGCTCACCGATCTTGTGGAGGGGGGAGTCAATGCCAGGCATGGGTATCTGTTCAATCGGTCTCTCAACCTCGGATTCTTCTTTTTCCCAGTGTTGTTGGAAGAGGTACTCATCCAGCGCTTTGGCAATCCCATCCGGAAGCGAGCGCACGCGGTTAGGACCGAAACCAAGCGATCTGCCGCCGCCGATGCCCGCGAGTTGTTCCATGACCACTTTGAGGCGTTCACGCGGCTCAACGGGGGAAGCCAGGCGGAGAATGTACGAAATCAGCCGACCCAAGGCTTCTGAATGTGCTGCAGTCTCAGAACCTGCTTTGGCAGTGTTGATGAAGACCTCAAAAGGCTGCGATCCGCCATTTTCATTAATAGTTACAAACGCTTTTCCCAAAGGAGTCTCAATGGAGTAGGTATAACCATGCAATGTGCGAGGGCGTGGTTTTTTGCTGTCCTTCCAGAAGGTAAGCTGGGTCTCCTGCCCGGCCTCGAAAAGCATCAGGGTTGGCGAAGGGCTCAACTCTTTCTTCTCCATGGTCGCCTTGGTTTCGAGCACGACCTTGTCACGGGAACCTGTGATATAGACTGTGATTCCTTTGCAGCCCAGTTTCCAGGCACTAATGAAAGCTTTACTGACATCTTCTTCAGTTGTGCCCTCTGGGAAGTTGATGGTCTTGCTGAGGCTGTTATCCACGAAACGCTGCAGGGCAGCTTGGATATGGATATGTTCGTCAGCGGTGATATCGGAAGATACCACAAACACGTTGCGAATATGCTGTGGAAGCTGCTCGATGTGCTGGCAGGTGCCTTGTTCTATTACCTTCTTGATGATCTGGTCCTTGGTTTCTTCGGGTAAATTGGCAGCGTTCAAAGCCTTCTGGAAGAAGGGGCTGACATAGTTGAGCAGCAAATCGGTACCATTGTCATTGACGTGACGCACGTAAGCAAGCGCAAAAACAGGTTCACAGCCATATCCTTCGCAGCCAGCCACCGTGCCAATAGTTCCGGTGGGGGCGATGGTGGTCTGGGCAGCATTGCGGATGCCGTGAGCTTTAATGCCATCAATGATCCGCTGCCAATCCAATTCCGGTCGCAGCCAGTCGCGTTTGTAGGGTGTAAGCGGGGTAGGAGCTTCCCATGTGAGGTTTTCGGGATCATAGATGCTTCCTTTGATGGCAGGAAAAGCACCAAGCTCCTGAGCCATCTCGATGCTGGTCTCCATTGAAAAGTAACGGATGAATTCCATCACCTGTCCACAAAACTCGAGGGACTCCTCCGAGCCATAGCGCACGCCGCAGTGGTACATCAGATCTGCCAGGCCCATAATTCCCAGGCCGATGCGGCGGGCTTTGAGCGCGGCTTGTTTCAGTTCGGGTACGGCGGGAACATAAGCATTCTTGTCCACAACATGATCGAGGAATCGTGTGGCCGTCCTGGTAGTCTGGCGGAGTTTTTCCCAGTCAACAGTGCCATTCTCACCGAGCATCTGCGCCAGGTTGATCGAACCAAGGCAGCAGTTTTCATAGGGACCAAGCCACTGTTCCCCGCAGGGATTCGTGGCTTCAAGCTCATAAAGATGCGGGACGGGGTTATAGCGATTAGCGGTATCCAGGAAAAGCGCTCCCGGTTCGCCATTGTGATGCGCCTGGCGGACAAAGAGGTTAAAGAGCTTACGCGCCTTGATGGTCTTATGAACTTTTATGGGAATGCCAGCACGCTCGGCAGCATCGATCGTGCCGTGGAATGTTTTGTAAGATGGGTGATGCACGTCCGGAAAACGCAGTTCCCAATCAGCATCATCCTCAACCGCTTGCATGAATTTGTCGGTGATGCCCAGGGAAATGTTGAAATTGGTAATGGCCATTTCACTGGTCTTGCATTGAATGAAGGCTTCCACATCGGGATGATCGATCCGCAAGACACCCATATTTGCCCCGCGGCGTGTGCCTCCCTGGGCGATCTCACCGAATGCGTCGTCATAGACTTTCAGAAAGCCAACCGGACCGGTCGCCCTACCGGCAGAGGTGTTGACGATTGAGCCCTGCGGACGAAGACGGGAGAAATTGAAACCATTGCCGCCGCCTGTTTGTTGGATCAATGCTGCATTGCGCAGGGTGCTGAAAATCCCATCCGATGCACGTCCCATGTCATCTGAAATCGGCAACACGAAACATGCTGCCAGTTGTCCAAGAGGTGTGCCCGCACCGGTGAAGGTCGGTGAGTTGGGAAAAAAGGATTTTGAAGCCATCATTCGGTAAAAAGCTTCAGCCAGTGCTTCCTGGTCGTGCTCACGCTCGGGGACATCGGCAACATGCCAGGCGACGCGCCAGAACATATCATCAATGCTTTCGATGGGATTTCCATCATTTCCACGACGCAGGTAACGTTTCGCGAGCACCTGGCGGGAGTTTTCGGTTAACTCAATTTTCGGCAAACTTTCCGGAATTGGAGGTGTTTGGAGTAGTCCTGAGGAATTAACTGTTGGTTCTGGCATAATAGGCCTCTGTAAGTTATTTTTCTTCTTCAGAAAGCAGGTGATCGATTTCATCGCGGATGGCGTGAAGATCGTCCATGCGCAAATAGACTGAAGCGTAGCGGATATAGGCGATGTGGTCCAATTTCAACAGACCTTTGACAGCCAAATCTCCGACCACGCGGGAATTGATTTCAGAACGCCCCCGTTTTTGCAGCTCAGCTTCGATTTCGTTTACCAAATTATTGAGGGCAGCAGCCGGCACAGGACGCTTGGCACAAGCTGTTCGCAATCCAGCCAACAGTTTTTCACGGTCGAACTCCTCACGCGTGCCGTCTCGTTTGATCAGCAGGGGGGTGGTCATGATAGTGCGTTCGATGGTGCTAAAGCGCTGGTGACAGCTGTCACATTCGCGGCGGCGGCGAATAACGCCATGGGTGACATCTTTGGTGGTGTCTACGACGCTGGAATCTGTGGCTTGGCAGTACGGGCACTTCATAAAATAGCTCCTCAAAAAAGTTGAACCCCTAAATGTGGGGGGTTCATGCATTTCACCCCTACATGTAGTATAACGATTTTAGCACAGGGGATTGAGTAACACAAGAAAAAAAAGGTTAACAACCTTAAAACTTGGAAGTTTTTAAGAGAGGGTGTTTCCTTTCGCATAGATTTGGGGTTTATCGTTTACTTAACAGATTTTTAACTCACTGTTAAATCCGATAGTGGAATTT
>WOZA01000140.1 GCA_011620505.1 Anaerolineaceae bacterium | reverse complement strand
CCTGCCAGTGACCCGATTTTGGAGATGGATGGAGGTTTTTAATGAGTTATTTTGTGCGTAATCAGCAATTTGCCTTTGGGATTGACCTGTCGCGCTATAACGCCAGCGCGGATCTGACTCAAATGCCAGATTTTAATCAGATTGCCGCCCACGAGCCCGCGGTGAATTTCATCGCGATTCGGGCCGGCGTCTCGTGGGGGTATCGCGACCCGATGTTCAAGCCCTTTTTCCAACAGGCTCAGGCTATCGGTGCCTGTGTGTTGCCCTACCATGTGCTTTATCCCGGAGAACCCGCCCTGAAGCAGGTGGATAGTTTTCTGAAAATCCTGGAGGGGATCAACCTGGACGAGGTAAGACTGGTGCTCGACGTGGAGTTGGAGCACGGGCAAACCAGGGCGGTGATCACCAACACCCTGCTCACCAGCCTCGAATTACTTGAGCAGGAAACCGGCCGCATGCCGATTGTCTACTCGCGGGCGATGTGGGTGGATGCCAACCTGCGCGTGGCAGACTTGCCGCGCCTGGACTGGTGGCTGGCGCAGTATTATTACCGGCGTCCTTTTCCCCAGTACACCCCCGAATATCCCTGCCCACCGCGTCTGCCCAAAGGCGTCGACCACTGGCTGATCCACCAGACCTCCGAACGGGGTCCGGCGATCGGCGGAGTGGGCAACTACATGGATTATGACCGCTGGAATGGCACGCCTGCCGACGTGCTGGCGTATTTTGGGCGAACCGACGCTGCCAGGGTGATCTGCCCGCTGGATGGAGAAGTTTGCCCGGTGACGGAAAAATGTGCTGCTGAAAGCGTACTGTGCCAGGCGGTGGAAGCATGAGCAGCCTTGGTAATCAGATCCGGCAATTCTTGGGGCTTCAGCCTCAAAATGACCAGCACCACGGACGGCTGAGCCTGGAAGAGACGGATAACACCCTGCTGGTTGGTGCCTGGCAGGCAGGGGAAAGCCAGCGCGACCGCCTGACTTACGATCGGCAGGAAGTGCTGGCAGACTGCATGGATGCCTGGCGCTTCAACCCGCTGGCGCGGCGCATCACCGAACTTACCACGACCTATGTCACCGGGGGTGGATTCGTGGTGAGCAGCCCGCATACTGGGACGCAGGCTTTCCTGGAGCGGTTTTGGAACCACCGCCTGAATCACCTCAGCCTGCGCACGGGTGAGCTTTCGGATGAATTGGTACTGAGCGGCAACCTGTTCCTGCTCCTTTCAACCGATGCTTCCGGCATGAGCTACCTGCGGGTCATCCCCAGCGCGGATATCGCCAGGATCGAATCAAGCGAAGCGGACGTGGAACAGGAACTCTTCTACGTGGGCAAGTCCGGTTTGGCAGGGGATGAGAGGGTCTTTCCAGCTTATCAGCCCGGCAGAGACAGACCCGAAGAGGGTGGGGGTTTTGCCCCGTTCATGCTGCACTACGCCGTCAACCGGCCGGTTGGGTCTCAGTGGGGTGAAAGCGACCTGGCACCGGTGCTGAAGTGGCTTTCGCGTTACAACGCCTGGCTGGAGGACCGGGTGCGCTTGAACCGCTTTCGTAACGCCTTCGTATACGTGGTGAGGGCAAGGTTTGCCAATGAAACAGCGCGTTCAAACCGGCAAACGCAGCTGGCAGCCCATCCGCCGGCGCCGGGTTCGGTGTTGGTGACGGATGAGAATGAGGAATGGTCGGTCATCGCGCCCAAGCTGGAGGCGCTGGATGCTTCGAGCGATGGTCTGGCCATCAAGAAGATGATTGCGGCTGGCGTGGGGCTGCCGCTGCACTTCCTGGCTGAGCCGGAATCTTCGACAAAAACCACGGCTGAGGCGTCCGGCAATCCGAGTTATCGCCGGTTTGCGGAGCGGCAGCGGGCAATGTGCTGGATCCTGCAGGATCTGCTGCGCGTAGTCGTTGAAAGACGCGCTTACTTTGATCTGAGCGTTGACCCGACTGCCCCGATTACCGTCTCTGGCGGCGATATCTCAGCGCGGGATAATGCCGAATTGGCAGATGCCGGGCAGAAGGCAGCGGCGATCGCCTCAGGACTGCACGAAAAGGGCTTGATCAGTTCAGAGGAACTGCTGCGCCTGGTTTATCGCTTTATGGGTGAGCAGTTACCGACAAATGATGAGAGTCAAAGCGAAGAGGAATAAGGACAGATGCGGTTTTTGCGTGGGGCAAAAGACGCTTTCTGGAATGGAAAAGATGAAAGGAGACGAATGGGTGAATTCAGAGAGCACTTAAATCTGGAGGTAAACCCTGTCAGTAGTGACCGATTTGAGATCCTGGCGATCACCGCTGGGGTGGCAAACGGCTGGGAATTCCCGGCGGAAGTGCTGCGCGAGTCGCTGGCGCTGTGGGAAGGCGTGAATTGTTTTGTGGATCATAGCCTGAGTGCCCGCTCGGTGCGCGATATCGCCGGGGTGCTGCGGGAGACCCGTTGGGATGAAGCTGCCTGCGGTGTTAGGGCTGAACTGACCGCTTTTGGTCCGTCAGCGAAGGTTCTCGCCGAAATTGGCAGGCAGGTGCTGGAGGTAAGCGACGAACCTGCGGTGAGGGTGGGCTTCTCAGCGGATGTTTTATTCAAGGGCAAAGCCGGCAAAGTGGAGAAGATCCTCAAGATCTACTCCGTCGACCTGGTCTATAACCCGGCGCGCGGAGGGATCTTCTTGCGCGCGCTCAATCAACTTGGAATCGAACCGTTACAAATTGGAGGAAAAAGGATGGAAGCAAATCAGAATAACGATTTTTCGGGGCTGCAGGCAGAAACACCGCCTGCTCAACCCGCTTCAACCACCCGCGAGCTGCAGGAGCAGCTTTCGGAGATGCGGGCGATGCGCTCTGAAATGAGCGCTTACCTGCTGGAAAGTTCCCTGACGAACACGCGCTTGCCCATCGGCATGCAGCAGCGCATCCGCAGCCAGTTCCAGGGCCGCACATTTGCGCCTGCCGAACTCAAAGCGGCTCTGCGCGAGGCGCATACCATGCTGGGGGAGTACGACGGCGCCAAAAGCGTGCAGGGTCCAGCCCGCATTGAAGGGATGGTCGAGCCCGCCGAGCGGCTGCAGGCAGCTGTGGATGATATGTTTGGCGCGCCGCGGGACAAACAGATGGTTTCAGCTTCTGTGCCGCGTCTCTCAGGCATCCGTGAGCTCTATCTCAACACGACTGGCGACTACGACTTGCATGGCGGATACTTCCCCGAGCGCGCCCAACTGGCGACAACCGGCGACTTCACCGGCCTGGTCAAGAACAGCCTCAACAAACTCGTCACCAACACCTGGGAGGAACTCGGCAAAGCCGGCTATGACTGGTGGAAAGATGTCACCGTGCAGGAGCACTTCAATAGCCTGCATGAAATCACCGGGACCCTCGTGGGCACGGTAGGCGACCTGCCAAGTATTGCAGAAGGCGGAGCATATCCGGAATTAGCGGTCGGAGATTCGCCTGAAACAGCCAGTTTCGTTAAGTACGGCGGGTATATTCCGCTGACACTCGAGCTGATAGACCGGGATGAAACCCGCAAACTGCGTTCCTACGCCCGCGAACTCGCATCCGCAGGGTTGCGCAAAATCTCCAGGCTGGTGGCAGAGATCTTTACCATCAACGCTGGGACGGGTCCTTTCCTGGCGGACGGAAGCTCGTTGTTCAATACCACCGCCGTCACGGCCTCGGGCGGACATGCCAACCTTGATACCCTGGCGCTCAACCACACCAACTGGGACGTGGTGAGCAGCAAGGTATACATGCAGCCGATGCTGATCAAGGATGTCAGTGAGTTTTACGGCACGGGTCCACGCATGGCGGTCAACCCCAAGTTCATCCTGGTTGGGCGTTCGCAGCAAAAAGCAGCGATGGAAATCTGCACCGGTTCGCTGGTGCGCGAGCCTGACTACGTCTACGACAACGTCCTCAAGGGCAGTGCTGTACCGCTGGTTGTGCCGGAGTGGACAGATGCCAACGACTGGGCTGCCGCCTGCGATCCGCGCGTCGCGCCCGCGATCTTTGTGGGGGAACGCTTTGGGCTGGCACCCGAAATCTTTATTGCCGGCGATGAACTATCCCCGGCAGTTTTCAGCAACGATGAACATCGGCTGAAGGTCCGCCATTACCTGGCTGTGTGGGTTAATGACTTCCGCCCCCTGTTCAAGTGCAACGTTGCTTAGGTTCGAAAGGAGAATCGTATGGATAAATGGAAGACCCTCTTAAGTTCACGCAAGTTTTGGGCGACCCTGGTGGGGCTGGTTTTCATGATCATCAAAGCCGTGAAGCCTGATTTCCCGCTGGATGGGGATCAATTGGCTGGCATCCTGGCGCTGTTGGTCAGCTATATCCTGGGCACTGCCCTGGAAGACGGCTTGAGCGCCAACAAGTAAGCGATCGTTAACTGCCCCGCATGGATTCCTTCCATGCGGGGCAACCTGGAGGAATGATGCGAGAGGATATTTTGAAACAAGTGGTTGAAGACCTGGTCGGTCCCGGAGCGCTGGCGTATGCCTTGCACGCGGATGGCAGCCTGACCATCGTGGACGCCCGTGGCTGGAAGCGCAGATTCACACCCGCAGACTATCACGCGCTACATCAGAAGCGCACAAAAACCCCAAAAAGGAGCACAGAATGATCACGCTGAGCAGTATTACCGACCGCCTTGGCAGTCAATTTCTGGATCCGCATGCCCTGGCAGCTCCGCTGGAGACCCGCGAAGAGGCTGTGCGGTTGGCATTGGAAGAAATCAACCTGAGCCTGAACCACGCTTACAGCATTGCTGAGTTGGATGGCGAGGTCACTGGCGACCTGCCCGAAACCTGTTTGCCCGCGCTTTTTAGCGGCGCGGCAGCCATCCTGATCAGCACGGTGCTGCATTACGATCTGACCAGCCATACCAACCTCCCGGCGGACCGCGCGCAACTTCAGCTTTGGGCGGAGCACCTCAAGCGCCAGTTCGATTTGCAGATGGACAGGCTGCGTTTGCAAGAGCTGCAAAACGCGCAGAGTTCAGCGCATCTTCAGTGGGACTGGCAGGAAAACGGGAGTTGGCAGTGAAAATTCCGATGTCGTTAGGCTTTTTAAGCAACACGTCAGGTCTGACGTGGTTCGAGCTCCAGGGAGCAGGTATGCTGCCGGGAATGCTCGGCTGTGAATGGGAAATGCAAACAGGTTCTGGTGAAAGGGTTGCAGAAAAAGCTATCGTCAGCCTCAGGGGGTCACTGCCTGAACTGCAAGCGGTCACCGAAGGGTTCGAATCCCTGCGGTCAGGTGCCAAACGCAGGCAGGACCTCTGTTTACGGGTCTGGAGCGAGACCCGCGATTGTTTTCTTTATTCACCCCTGCACCGGTTTGATTGGCAGGTTCTGCCAGCTCATCTCCTCTCCACAGAAGGCGGAAGCTTCAGGCTGGAACTGAACTGGGAACGCGACAATGTTTTTTATGGTGATGAAGTTGCCTTGCCGCTCTCCAATTCCTCTGGTTCGGGCGTGACGAATGGCCTGACGCTTTTCAACCATGATGATCCTTCTCTCGGGCACGACAACTGGTTTGAGGTCAACCTGCAGGCGATCGGAAACCTCAGCCAGATTCCGCTGCGCCTGGAGCTGAAGAACACAACCAGTGGAGAGCCGCTGGCAGACTTCTGGTTGGGGAGCATGTGCTTGCCTGAGAGCGGTAATCTCCCCAACCTGGTCTTCGAGGCGGAAAACGGCGTCGGAGGGACTGTATTGACGGATGCCAGCGCCTCATCTGGTAAGTACAGCCGCTACGACTGGAGCGGCAGCGGTTGGCACAGCCTGGCAAGCTGGACGATTTCCGCCCTGGATGTGACCCGATTACAGGGGATAGGGTTGCTGCCGCTGCTGCGCTTATTTGGCGCACCTACCGAAGCCAACTTCAAACTGCGCTGGCAGCTGCGCGTGGACGGGATGCCAGTCTGGGTTGGACCTTCCAGTGACCTGGAATTGGGGCAGACCAGCCTGCGCATGGAACCGCTGTTGATACCCTGGGGCGATCTGCCTTTACGCAGCTTCGCCATGGCACAACAACTTGTGCTGGAAGCTTTTCATGTTGGTACCGGGGCGCATCGGCTGCAACTGGATGATTTTCTTTTGCTGCCACAGCAGACTTTTGCGGCTTACCACGCCATTGGCAGCCTGAAGCAAAACGCCAGTTTGTTCGATGATCAGATGCGGCAGTCGGTGTGGTCCGAAAGCGGAGGAATGGAACTGACGACACATTTGCGTGTGGGAAACGGTCATCACCTGCAGCCCGGCAACCTGCAGCGGTTTTATTGTTTTCAACGCGAGGCAAACGGGGCTGCGCCAATTGCCCGCACCCTCTTGGTGAGGGCTTGGTATCGACCGGGCTGGAGGTTGCCGTGAGCTGGCGCGTCATTCTGACCGACCCCACGCAGATCCTGGGTTTGAAGCCGCTCAGCTTAAGTTGGGATGCCATCGGCGGTCCGCAGCAGGCACTGCTGAGCCTGCAAAATGACGTGATCGGCTTTAAGGGGCTGCAGAGCTTGCTGGGTTCCGGCGTCGAGATCTATGACCCTTCAGACCGACTTGTTTGGTGGGGCTACGTGGACCGGGTTAGCCAGCCAGTGGGGATGACCGGGCTCGAGTCTTCCCTGGAAGAACTGGCTAATCGCCTGGCAGTGCGCTACCGGAGCCTGGAACCCGGGAAGGACTTTGGCGCACTGGCGCAGACCGAATGGAAAGATGATGCCGCCAGCCAGGCAATCTATGGTGTGAAGGAGGTGCTTCTCGAGCGGGGGGTGCTGAGCGAGGAGCAGGCGCTGCTCCTGAGGGATGCGAGCTTGAAGCGCATGGCGCAGCCCGTCAGTAAGCTGCTGTCATCAACCAAAGCAATAAATAGCCAGGTGCACTGCCGCGGTTGGTTTGAGCGCATGCGCTGGCGGCAGTGGCCGGTGCACACGGATATCCGCGGGCACGCTCCCAGCCAACAAGGCTATCAGGCTTTGGGGGCAAGCCTCACGCAACAAAGCCTGGCACAATCTTTCACATTTACCGATGCGGTAAAAGTAGCCTCGTTGAGCCTGCGGATTAGAAAAGTTGGTGATCCCCAGGATCCCATCCGGTTCCAACTCCAGACCGATGCCCTCGGGCAGCCTTCCGGTACGGTTCGGGCTGAGGCGGTTTTGGCAGCCAGCGCAATCCCGGCTGAAAGCTACAGCTGGGTGAGCGTGTGGTTCGCTGCGCCGTGTGCGATTGCGGCTGGCGAAAGACTTTGGCTGGTGGTAAAGCGCGATGGGGCGGTGAGTTCCACAGCATATTTCAGTCTTGGTTTGGATGAAAGCCTTGGTTTTCCGGGGGGCAAACTGCTGCTGTTGGATGCGCCGCTCGGTCAGTGGAAACTGCGCGTGCCAGATGCCGATTTGCTCTTCAAGCTGACCGCTTTGAGCGATTCGGTTGAGTTGATGGCACAAATGGTGGAAACTTCAGGCTGCTTCAATGATTTTTCGTATGAGGCTGGGGCAGGTTTGAGCTTGCCTTACGTCAGCGAAGCAGGCGTGGATTGCCAGCAGGCGTTTCTGCACCTGCTGAGACTGGGAACGCCCGACCTTCACAGCCTGCAGTTGGAGGTGAATGCCCAACGCCGCCTGCGTGTTTACCCTCAGCCGGCTTCAGGCAGCCCGGACTTTTGGCTTGGGCAGGATGGACGGATAAAAAATCAAATTGGGAAAGATCACGAATCCGCCTGGCAGGCTGTCGGTAAATGGCTATCCTCCGAGACGGGCACCGCCTGCTTTCTTGAAAACCTGCGCCTGGACCTCTCCGATGGCAGTTACCACCTTCGCACAAATAATGTCACATAAGAAGTGATAATTTACAAGATTAATGTAAAAAGCAGCCAACCCTGATAAAATAATAGCATGATCATCACCCTCACCCCTAACCCTAGCGTGGACAGGACCTTGGTAGTCGATCGCCTCAAGTTCAATGAGATCTTGCGCGCCGCTCCAGCTCAACTCGATTGGGGCGGTAAGGGTCTCAATATCTCGCGGGGTTTGAACGTCCTTGGACAGCCAAGCCTGGCGCTTGCCTGGGTGGGAGGGGGCGCTGGAAAGATGCTCGAAGACGGGCTGAATAAGCTTGGCATCAAAACGGATTTTGTCTGGGTGGACGGGGAAACCCGCACCAACACGGTCGTCCAGGAAGAGTCAAATGATTGGTATATGCTCGTCAACGAGACCGGTCCACACATCCCGCCTGGCGCAATTGATGAGATGATCACAAAGGCGAATAAATATGCCAACCCCGGAGATATCTGGATCACTTCGGGCAGCTTACCACCGGGTGTGCCAGAGGATTTCTATGCGAATCTGATCCGGATGCTAAAAGCAAAAGGCGTGCGCGTCATTTTTGATGCCACCGCAGCCCCTTTGAAGCTTGGCATCAAAGAAATTCCCTGGCTGCTTTATCCCGAAGTGACGGAAGCGGAGCGTTTGGTGGGCTTTGAAATCAAGAATTTTGATATGGCAAAACGAGCCGCCATGAGCTTTTTGCAGCAGGGAATCGAGTACGTGGTATTGATGCTCGAGAACGGGGGAGTACTGGTTTCTTCGAAGAGTTTAATGGTCATGGCTTCACCACCAAAGGTGCCATTGTGCAGAGTTACCGGAGCGAGGGGTGCCTTATTGGCTGGATTTGTGGATGGTTTTGTCAGGCAGCTACCTTTGGATGAAATTACGCGGCATGCAGCAGCATTCCGTGCGGCTTATATCTCCAATAAGGATTACAGTACCATCCAGAATGAAAATTTTATGGAATTGATCCCCAAGGTGGAGATCAACTCTACTCCGATATTATAGAGGTCGGCTCAACTTCGTTTTTCCCCAACCAGAGCGTTCCCGCCAAGCTCATCATTGCTATCAGCCTTAAGCTCGCGCCCAGGGCATCCTGTTTGGCAGGCTGTGCCTGGGTGAGGCTCGTCCAGAGCTGATCAAAATCACCCCCATTTTTATGAAGCAGCGCCAGAGGAACACAGCAGCTAAAGCTGGCAAGGCGCGAAAAACCCTCTTCAACCTCTCCCTCCAGTGGATCCTGGGCGTTTTGCGCGCGCCTCAGACGCGAAAAAGCCAGGTCAGATCTTTCAGCAAAACCATGATCAGGGCATAACAAGCCCTCCAGCCCGATTTGCAGCAGGCTCAAGGCTTGCTGCCTGCCGGGAAGGCCTTTTTCCTCTCGCAAGAGCGGTTTCAATGCTTGCCAGTCAGCCTCAGTTTGGGTCTGCCAAAGCGGATCAGGCATCTGCTGAGCGATAAGCCGCAGCAAAACCGGGCTGCAGATCCCTGCCTGGTCTTCGGAGTGGGACTTAAGGGCATCCAGCAATGCCTGCGACCGTTCCTTGAAGACCTGATCGAGGTCAAAGCGCTGCAAATCACCCCACTGCTGCCTGGCAGTCAAAAGTGCGGTCAGGATCCAGGCTTCGGCGTGCAGGTCGGGCTCAAGGCGGGGAGAAGAGGGGAGGTCCGGCATGGAAAGCCAACTGCTGAGAGCGGGATGGTTGTGGGCGGGGTGCGCCAGCAGGTGCGCCAGCAGGCTTTCAAACCTGCTGCGCGAGTCATCTCCCTCCTGCGCCATTTGCGTTTGGATGAATAAAGCCAGCCCTTGCGCCAGGCTTGTGCTGGTTAGCTGGTAGCGCAAGCCGCGTTTGTGAGTTTCGCCGCGTAAGAATTCGGTGTTTCCATCTATTCCCCGCAGCAGGTAACCGGATTGCCACTCCAGGAAAGCCTGGCGCAAGGTTGCTTGTCTTTTAGAGAGCTCCACTTGGTTGAAAGAAGGGAGTCGCTGGGTATAGCTGGAGGTCTGCGGGAACGGCTTCGCCGCGGAGGAGGGGCTCGCCTGGGGCTGTTTCAGGCGTTTAAGCTGCGTGCGCCTGATCAGAAATAATAACCCAATGAAAAGCACGACCAAACCGATCAGGCTGAGCAGGCCGGTGGCATCCTGGGGGGTGAGAGACTGGAAGTGCATGGTTAGGATCTTTCTTGGTAATCATACCGTAATTTAATTGGGAAAAACAGGCGTTTTTAGGTAGGGAAAGACATTTGTGTCTGTCCGATTTGTTCTTCAATCGAATAACCACGGCTCTCAAATTCGTTTGGGCGGAATGCGCCTCATTTGCGCACTCC
>WOZA01000030.1 GCA_011620505.1 Anaerolineaceae bacterium | reverse complement strand
GCCCTCAATCCGCCAGTAAGGGTGAAGTGGATGGGAAAGGACAGGTTTTGTGAATGGTACAGGGTGTGATGGCGGATTGGAAGCACATAAAGGCTTCTGCATGATGAAGTGTGCAGTGCTTCCAAGCTCGCCCTACGAGTACTTTTGTTGATCATTGTCAATCAATAACCGCCGCTGCTGTCGTCCTCGCTGGTATCGCTTGAGAGATCGAACGTGCCAGTGAGCGTTTCGCTGTTGGCAAGGGCTCGGACGGAATTCTCGATCTCCTGCATGATGTCCGGGTTCTGGACGAGGTAATTCTTGGAAGCTTCACGCCCTTGCCCGAGACGCTGATCCTTATAAGAATAGAAGGAACCGCGTTTCTCGATGACCTCGAGCGTGGTGGCAAGGTCGAGGATGTCGCCAGACTTGGAGATGCCTTCGTTGTACATGATGTCGAATTCGGCAGAGCGGAAGGGGGCCGAAACTTTGTTCTTGACCACACGCACGCGCACACGGTTGCCCACGATCTCAGCGCCAACTTTGATGGACTGAACCCGGCGAACGTCGAGGCGGACGGAAGCATAGAATTTCAGCGCCATGCCGCCGGTGGTCGTTTCGGGGTTGCCGTAAATCGTGCCGATTTTCTGGCGCAGCTGGTTGGTGAAGACTACCGCGGTTTTGGTCTGGTTGATGGCGCCTGAGAGCTTGCGGAGCGCCTGAGACATCAGGCGCGCCTGAACGCCCATGGTGGGGTCGCCCATGTCGCCTTCAATTTCTGAGCGGGGAACAAGGGCAGCAACGGAGTCGACGATCACCAGGTCCACAGCTCCTGAGCGCACCAGGGTTTCGGTAATTTCAAGCGCCTGCTCGCCGGTGTCTGGCTGAGAGATGAGCAACTCATCAACCTTGACGCCGCACTTGGCAGCGTAGACAGGGTCGAGCGCGTGTTCCATATCGATATAAGCCGCAGTGCCGCCGCGTGCCTGGCATTCCGCGACGATGTGCTGGCAGAGGGTCGTTTTACCGGAGGATTCAGGACCGAATATCTCGGTAATGCGGGCTTTGGGGATACCCCCGACGCCGATTGCCATATCCAGCGAAAGGGAGCCGGTGGGAATGGCTTCCACTTGCATTTGATAGGCTTCGCCGAGGCGCATGATGCTGCCCTCGCCGTATTTTTTGACGATATCGTGTAAGGCGCGATCAAGCACGACCTTTTTCGCTTCTTCCATGTTTTGGTCAGTAGCTTGCTGATTAGTTGTTGTTGATGCTTTGCGGGCAGCCATAGTTTCTCCCAGATCTAATTGTTTGGACGGTATAAATATAGCACACTTGTTCGAGACGTCAAGGTTTAATCCTCCGACATTCCATGTAGAAGCGTTTGTCTTTGGCGTGGTTTATCGAGAACGTTTTCCGCGGCAGAGTGCCGTCGACGATGACAGATCGGAAGAAGGAATTCTTGCCGATGGGGGGCAGGAAGAAGCCGATATTCCCAGGCTTGCGACCCAGTTCAGCGACTGTTTCATCCCCGTGGACATAATCGATTTTAGTGTCGGGATGGCTTTGGAGGTAGAGGTCGAGGAACTGCTGCAGGCTGCCGGCTGGCAGGTTGTGGATTGGGTGATCAAGCTCAACCAGGGTATAAGAGTCGGGTTGGATCATGCCAAATCGCTGCGTGGTGGGTGAAGACTTCGCAACCTCAGCACTGAGGGCAGGCATATCGGCGATCGCGTGCAGTTTCAGCTTCTCCGCGAAAAACAGCTTTAAGGTCGTGATGAAATCTTCGCCAGGGTTGAAGAGCACCCGATGTATAGGCTCGAATTTGAGGGAGGGATCGTGCAGGTTGACCAGCTCAACCAGCGCGTAGCGGGAAGGGTGATCCGGGCTGACATGCGGTTTGAGTTCTTCCCAGATGGCTTTGGCAGTGGCGAGGGAATGGTTTCCATCACCTATGGCAAAGAGCAAAGGAGCGTCTGCGTTTGGCAGGTCGTATTTTTTCATGTAAGCTGCAGGTTCAATGAGTGAAGCCAAGCCTTCGATGACGCTATCGATCAAAACGGGATCTTTGACAAAGCGACCCGTAAGATGACCGCTGCCAGCCATCAAATCAAAGTCATAAGCAAGCGGAAGCTCCTGTTTTTGGGCGAGAACTTCTGAAAGCACAACGCCTTCAGGGTCATCATAGAGGACGAGGATGTGTGGGGATTCGAGCAGCGCATCCCGACGGACTTCCATGCGGGGAGGGAGGCGGTCGAGGATGGTGCCCTCGGTGGCGCGGATGAGCGACTGAGAACCCTTGTTGTAGTCATAACATTCAAGGTCGAGCGCGACGACAAGACCTGACTGGAACTTGTCATCAACCTGGCGTTCAACGAAGACAAACCCTTTGTGGGGTTCCAGAATCCCCTTGTCCAGATAATCTTGCATGGCTTGCTGGCTCTTACGAATGCGGTCCTTCACGTCCGGGGCATGCAGCCAGACTTCAGGGAGGATCAAGTGGAAGGTGGAAGGAGCATCGCCGACGGTTTCCGCGACCTTCTCCCAATATTCCGGCTGCGAGGTAAATTGATCGCAGGCAATCACAGCCCACTTATGAAGATCGATCCCCTGAACCGGCAGGAGAACTTCAGGCACTCGAACACCAATTTTCTCTGCAGTTGACATGAATAGCGTCCTTTTCTTTAGGTGAGTTGACCCTATTGTATCAAAACAAAAAAGAAATGGCTGGAAAACAATCAAAGCCTGGAAAACCAGGCTCTGAAGATCGCGAAAGAATGAGAAATCAGGCTTTTTTGGCAGGTATATAGACCAGGCCAACAGTACCCGGACCGACATACGTGCCAATAACCGGGCTGATCATACCCACAAACTCGTTGCGAACATTGAATCGTTGGTGTGCCATGCGTAAGAATTCATCCCCGCGCTGAGGGACATTGGCAGTCACGATGCCGAGATACTCGATGGTGCCTTGTTTGCCAAGTTCGGATTCAGCGATCTCGAACACACGTTCCGTCGCTTTTTTGAAGGTGCGAACGTTTTCGTAAGAGTCAATCAGTCCGTCTTTGAGCTGGAGGACGGGCTTCATCTTGAGCGCTGTGCCAATCAGACGGGCGGCTCCACCAATACGACCGCCTTTATAGAGAAACTCAAGCGTATCGACAATGAACAAGGTGCGAACCCGCTGGCATAGATCCTTCGCCAGATTGGTGCATTCAAGGAGCGTTGCACCGCGTTGGGCGGCTTGAGCAGCCATGAGGACGACAAGAGTAAGGGGCATGGAAGCCTGGAAACTGTCTACGACTGATATGCGGTTTTTGGGAAAATCCTCCGCAGCTAGGATCGCAGACTGGTAGGTGCCGGAGAGTTTGGAAGACATGACAATTGTGAGAATGTCATAGCCCTGATCGATCAGTTTTTTGAAAACTTCGGCAAACATGCCGGCAGAAGGCTGCGAGGTGGTGGGCAGAGTATCGGATTTGACCAGGCGCTCGTAAAATTCCTCGGGTGTGATATCGATCCCATCAAGGTAGGATTTATCATCCCATAATACAGAAAGCGGGACGACAGTTATATTGTTTTCGCGGGCAGTGGAATCAGGGATACCAGCGGTACTATCGGTTACGATTGCTACTTTATTCATGCTAACCTCTGATAAATGTTTCTCAGGGTTAGAAACACCCACCAGTAAATTTAGTTTCGCAATGGAATTATTTTGACTTAAAACTCAGATTATTTTATTGCTCAGACTGTTTTGAAAGCAGCACAGTTTGGGGTATGATATGGACTTGAAATTACACAAGTCACCGGAACAGGGATGAACCATGTTTGAGAATTTGACCGACAAACTGACAGCCGTATTCGACAACCTCCGCCGACGTGGAAAGCTGTCTGAAGAGGATGTTGAGAAGGCAATGCGCGAAGTGCGGCTGGCATTGCTCGAGGCGGATGTTAATTATGCCGTGGTTAAGGCATTTACCAACCGGGTAAAGGAGCGGTCGATCGGGGCGGAAGTCTCGAAGGCGCTCAACCCCGCCCAGCAAGTGATCAAGATCGTCAACGAAGAACTCATCAAGACGCTGGGTCAGCCTGCGCCACTCAACCTCCGCGGGGAAAAACCGCATGTGATCATGCTGGTAGGCTTGCAGGGGTCTGGTAAAACGACTGCAGCAGCCAAATTGGCGAAACAACTTCGCGCCAGAGGGGAGAGGGTGATGCTGGTGGCGGCGGACATTTACCGCCCGGCAGCCATCAAGCAGTTGCGGACTTTGGGCGAGCGGATTGATGTCCCCGTGCATAGCGTGGACGGCGCAAAGCCTGTACAGATCGCAAAGAGCGCTCTTGATGCAGCCAGAAAAGGTGGTTTTTCCGTCGTGATCCTGGATACCGCCGGACGTTCGCAATTGGACGACGAGCTGATGGACGAACTGAAAGCCCTGAATGAAGCTGTGCCGGTGAAGGAAATCCTGCTGGTGGTGGACTCGATGATTGGGCAGGAAGCGCTGAATGTAGCCAAAGGCTTTGTTGGCGTGATTCCTGTAAGCGGATTGATCTTCACCAAGATCGATGGCGATGCCCGCGGCGGCGCGGCAATCTCCATCCGCGAGGTGACTGGCATCCCGATCAAGTTCCTGGGCACTGGTGAGGGATTGGATGCGCTGGAAGTGTTCGATCCAACCCGGATCTCATCGAGGATCCTGGGGATGGGCGACATGCTCGGTCTGATCGAAAAGGCCGAGGCAGCTTACTCCGGACAGGTGGACGTGAAGGAAGCCGAGCGCATGCTGACCGGGCAGTTCACACTGCAGGACTTTGCGAATCAATTACGGCAGATCAAGAAAATGGGACCGATCTCGCAGGTGTTGGGGATGCTGCCAGGTCAGTTTGGCACTGTAGCAAAGACGGTCGACCCGCGTGAAGCGGAAGATCAGCTAAAGACGGTGGAGGCAATCATCAATTCGATGACCCCAAAAGAAAGGCAGGATCCGCGCATTTTGAACGCGAGCCGCCGGAGGAGGATTGCGGCTGGTTGTGGCAAAGATGTGCAGGATGTGAACAAGCTGATGAAACAATTCCGGGACATACAGACTTTAATGAAAAAGTTCCAAAAAACCGGTGGACGTGGTAATATCAATAAGTTATTTGGTTAATCCTGAGCATAGAAGAAGGAAATGCCCCTTCAGCATTCTCTCAGCCTTTGACGGAGCCAGGAAGAAATAGATTATAGGTCAAGGAGCATTAGTAAAAAATGGTACGTATTCGTTTACGTCGGGTGGGTTCAGCTCACCAACCGCAGTATCGTGTGATCGTGGCAGACAAAGAAAGCCCCCGTGATGGGCGTTTCATTGAAATCGTTGGTCAGTACAATCCCCGTACCGAACCCGGAACGATCGTGTTTGACGAAGATCGCATTTATCACTGGTTGAGCGTCGGCGCCCAACCTTCTGAATCTGTGCAGAAACTGTTCAAAATCGTCAAACTGGATGATCGCTTCAATCGGTTTAAGGCTGGGGAAGACAAAGACGCTTTGTTAGCTGAGGCTAAGAGCGTTTACAGCGGTCTGACCGCCCATCCCAAGACCACTCACGCCGCCAAGGCATAACGAGGCAAGTGATGAAAGAATCCAAACTGCGTGACTTGCTGGAGTTCCTGGCGAAATCGATCGTGGATGACCCACAACAGGTTTTTGTCGAAGAGTATCGCAATGGGAACACCATTCAGCTGGATCTGCAGGTCGGCAAAGCTGACATTGGTCGGGTGATTGGCAAACACGGACGGGTGGCGAACTCTTTGAGAGCCATCCTTAAGGTTGTCGCGGCACGCAATGGCAAGCAGGTTACCATGGATGTGGTGGATTTGGGTTGATGCCTGAGATGGCAGATCAAAATCAAGACATGGCAGGCTCGATCGGTTCGGTTGAGCCTGCTTACGTATTAATCGGTAAGCTCCAGAAGTCGCATGGAGTACGGGGGGAAATCAGCATGCGGGTGATCACGGATTTTCCGGAAAGGATCCGGAGAGGCAAGATCATTTACATCGGCTCAGATTTTCAATCAAACAAGATCACTGGCACGCGCTGGAAAAACGATTTATTGCTCCTCAAGCTGGATGGGTTTGATGACCCCGAAAGCGTGCGTGAGTTGGCAGGGAAAGATGTGTTCGCCGCAGTGAAAGATCTCCCGCCGCTGCCTGCAGGCAGGTATTACCATCACCAGTTGATCGGTTTGAGGGTTTTCGAAGAGGATGAGGACCTTGGTGTGCTGGCTGCGATCATGGAAACCGGCGCTAATGACGTGTATATCATTGATCAAGCAGATGGTCAGGAACTGCTGATACCGGCAATTCCGGAAGTAATCCTGAATATCGACCTTCAACAAAAACGCATGAATGTGCGCTTGTTGGAAGGACTGAGGGGGTAATGGAGCAAGCCGGGTATTGGCTGGCATTCAGTTACGTGAGAGGCATCGGGGCAGTCAGGTTTCGAAAACTGCTGTCCTTTTTTGGCGAGTTAAGCCGGGCGTGGCAGTCTGGGTCAGCTGAACTGATCGCAGCAGGCTTGTCCGAAAAGAACGTAACGGACATCCTCGAAAAGCGCAAAACTCTTGATCCTCTTGCACTGCCTGAGCAGTTGAAAACCAAGGGGATCTCGTTTCTAACCTGGCAGGATGGTAACTATCCGCGTTACCTGAAAGAAATCGCCCAACCTCCACCCGTTTTGTTTTTTAAGGGCACCATCACCGCTGAGGACGACCTTGCTGTGGCGATTGTAGGAACGCGGAACATGACAGCTTATGGAAAACAGATTACCCGGGATACAGCGGAATACCTGGCGCACAACGGCGTGACCGTGGTGAGCGGGCTGGCGCGGGGTGTGGACGGCCTGGCGCACAACGCAGCGATAGAGGCAGGCGGCAGGACGATAGCCGTGTTGGGGAGCGGCGTGGATATCATTTATCCTCCCGAGCATCGCAGGTTGGCGGAACAGATTGTGGAGCATGGTGCGATTGTGAGCGATTACGCGCCTGGAACAAAACCCGATGGGATTAACTTCCCGCCGCGTAACCGGATCATCTCGGGTTTGAGCCGCGCGACGATTGTGATCGAGGCAGGCGAGAAAAGCGGGGCATTGATCACAGCGAAATTCGCCATCGAGCAAAATCGCGAGGTTTTTGCGGTACCTGGATCCGTTCTTTCACCGATGAGCCGCGGGACGAATGATTTGATCGGGGAGGGGGCGATGCCCATGACGAATCCAAAGGCGGTGTTGGAAGCGCTCAGGATTGAAGAGGGGAGTAAAGCACCTAAACCACAGGAACAAGCCCTAAGCGATATGGAACGCACGGTTTTGCGAGTTTTGGGTCAGGATTCCCTGCATATTGATGAGATTTGTGTTCGGATGGACCTGAGCGTTGAGAAGTTGACCGTGACCTTGACCATGATGGAATTGAAGGGGTTAGTGGTCCGCGAACAGGGGATGACCTACCGGCAAAACGGCAGGTGGATGTAGGGATTTCCTGTATTTCATTTTTAGTTGAATTTTTTTTGTGGTTTCTCGTAGAAGTAACCCCCTGTGGTTGCCCGTCATGCGATCGGTCTGACGGGCAGGCACGGGGGCCTGCCACTACCAGGTGTGATCCAATGGTTGTCTTCCGTAGGGACAACCCCCTGTGGTTGACCGCTGTTTAGCTGTTCTGAATGGCAGGCACAGCCCTCAACAAGGTGGTTCCCAAGGACCTGCCACTACCGGGAAAAAGTTTTATCGTAGCTATCTCCCAGCGTAAACCCTCTTTACTTGAAACCATCAATATTTGATCTTTATTTTTAATGCTGGGAATAAAAATCATCATTTCCGCCGGGTCCAAAGTAAACTGCCAAATTTTGCCCAGCGCCTTGACTTCAATCAGTCCCGTTTCCGGTGACCAGGACTCAACAATCCCTCTCAGCTGATAAGTATTTTTTTCTTCTCCTTCTTTTAAGTTGTCATTATTGTCGGCAAGTTTACTACTTCACCCGATATTTCACTTTCGTTAACCCGAGTTAAAATACTTTTATTATTTTTGATATTTTTTGAAAAAACCATTAGTCCCAAAATCATCCCCACCGATGCGACTAGGCCATACCACCACTTCATACTCTAGATTATGAAGGTTTTCATCTCAAAATCAAGGTTCAAAAAAGTTTATTAAACCTATTCCCAAATAATGTTCCCTTCCATTATAATAAAAAAATCCTTCTTCAAGCATTCTGTGTACATCTTCAGACACAGGGATTGCTTTTTTATCGTTAGTTCTAATATAAATATTCCAAAATTCTTTTTGTCTATCTTTTACATCTTTTATCGCTCCCAAACCTTGAATTCCGATCCCTTCCACCAGTATCACTCCAATATTATAACCGATTTCTCCATTAGTTTGTATCCCTGCAATTTCTAAAACTGGATAAATAACTCCCTCATGTTCAAAATACCAAAATTCCACTTGCCCCTTAAATGATCTATCCAAATCACAGTTACCCACATTCATCAACTCTTCACCCACGGCTACATTACTATAGCATAGATTTCCATCTCTTTCTTTATAATACCCCAAAGATGGGATTAATTTTTCGCTGTACCATTTAAAAAACTCTTCCATTCCCACTTCCAGTGGATCCGGTCCTTTTACGAATTCATCTTTATGATTCATTAGATACTCGTAGCTTTCCGGAGTCGTGCTTAATTTTTCCAGATCAATGGGATATTTTTCAGGAATTTCGGTCGCCGTTGGTGTCGGTTCTGGAGTCGGGGTAATAGTTGGTATTTCTGTCGCCGTCGCTGTTGGCTCGAGGGTCAGGGTGATAGTGGGCATTTCGGTCGCCGTTGCCGTCGGCATCGGAGTTTGGAGGACCGTGCCGCACGAGCTTAGAAGGCTGGCAAGCAAAACAAGAAGGAAGAGACGTGCGCCAAAGGAAATTGTGGAATTCTGTTTGGATTGGGTGCGTTTTTTCATGATCCCTCCGCTGATGATTATGTAAAATTTTACATCTACCCAACAGTCCCATGTGCAGCAATTGGCGGGTTGGTGGATGTTAAGGGAGATGGTACCAGGAGTGAGTCGAGGAGTCGTGCATTTAGGTAGAGGCACGGCACACCATGCCTGCCAGACAAACCAATCAAACAACGGCCATCCATAGGGGGTTTCCCCTACCGAAGAACGGCTACCTTTTCCGGTTCCTAGCCCCCGTGCCTAATTCGGCACAAAAAGGTAAAATGACGAGGTGAATCCGAATCACTCACTGCCCCACCGAAAAAATCTACGAATACCTGAATTTGATTATTCACAACCTGGTGCCTATTATGTGACCATCGTCACCCAGGATCGCAAAACGTTGTTTGGGCATATTTATGATGGAGAAATGATTTTGAATGATATTGGGAAGATGGTGGAAGAGGTGATTGACCAGATTCCCGAGCATTACCAGAACATTAATGTCGAGGTGTCTGTAATAATGCCGAATCATATTCACATTTTGTTCCTGATTGCCGATGTAGTGGCAGGCCCCCGTGCCTGCCATGAAGACCAACCAGATAGCGGTCAACCACAGGGGGTTGACCCTACCGAAGAACGGTTGTCCTTGTCTGTGCGAAGCCCCCGTGCCTGCCAGACAGACCAAACGAACAACGGTCAACCACAGGGGGTTGCCCCTACCCAAGACCAATTGTCTTTGCCAGACATCGTCCATCGAATCAAATCTTTGACGACACATCAATACATAATAGGCGTTAGGGACAAAGGTTGGCCCCGATTTGAGAAGCGCCTCTGGCAGAGGAATTATTATGAACGTTTCATCAGGAATGAACAGGATTACCAAGCAGTCTACAATTACATCCTAACAAACCCGATGAATTGGGAAAAGGATGAAGAGTTCTTAGTTTCGTAGGATTACCCCGGTGTTTATTTCTATATTACATAGGCGGTCACGGCATGCCGTGACCCTACCAAGGGCTTCTTTGACGATTGAAACCGAAAAGAAAACTAACTCCAGCTCACGAAAACTTAGTTAATATCCACCCTTGACAAAAATTTGGTTATGGTATGATAGGCGTGCTAATTTTGAGCCATACTTTTCAAAGGGAGACATTTTGGAAGCCTATTGTTTTAAATGTAAAGAAAAACGAGAAATCACTCAGGCG
>WOZA01000143.1 GCA_011620505.1 Anaerolineaceae bacterium | reverse complement strand
GTCATTTCACCAGTTTCAACTGATGACTCCAATGTTGGGGTAGGATCAGGCGTTGGATTGGGAGCCTGAATTGGGACGCAGGCGGTCAGCAAGAGAGTTATCAGAACAATACAAGTGTAAAGGTTTTTTGTTTTCATCGTTCCTTCCTTTCAGAACGGAGGCAGGTGGACGCCGATGCCTTGATTGTACCCAATTTCAGAAAACCGGTATTTATGGGTGAAAGCAAATTGTAAAATACTCAAAATTACTTACTCCCTAAGTTTCTCATCTTGGTGTCCCAATAATAAATTCCCCGCGGACAAGTTCAGCCGTATGAGCCATCCATGAGGAACTCAAGAAAAAAGTAATGGCAGGGCGGAATGCTCCTCTTCTGCGCACTCCGCCAAACAAATCAATGTCGGAGTGAGCCTGCACCACACTCCCGCCAAATTAACATCCTAAGGCAGTCTCATTCCGACCCGCAATAAAAGAAATTTCAGCTTTGTATTGGTTAACTATTCTTGATGGTGTCCGCAGCCGTTGCTGCGTCCTTGCCCATTCCAGTGATCGTGCTCATCGGCGTGGTCATGCTCTCCATGGTGGTCGCAATTGGCTTCATCTTGTTGAGGCAACTGACCGCTAAGCAATGAAAGCACCTGTTCTTTCACGGGTCCCGACGCTCCGGCATAGACTTTGATTCCGGATGAGCGCAAGCCGTTTACGGCTCCTCCACCGATGCCCCCGCAAATCAAGGTGTCTACGCCCTGGCTGACCAAAAAGCCGACCAGCGCGCCGTGTCCTTCAGCGGGAGCGGCGACAATCTTTTCTTCGGTGATCTTGCCATCCTCAGCGGTGACAAGGTAAAACTCCGGGGTTCGTCCAAAATGAGGAAAAACCTGTGTGTGTTGAGAAGTGACTGCAATTTTCATCTTTCTTACCCTTTCTTCGTGTCGAAGATCTTTATGTGTGTTTTGTTCTTGGTCGCCAATAATCTGCAAAGGTAGTCCCTCCACCACTGCCCGCGCGAGCTTGGTGCGCGCCGACGAAACCAACATCTGCACGCTTTGGCGCGAGATCCCCATTGAGAGAGCAGCCTGAGTTTGTTCCATCCCGGCGTAATCGACCAGGCGAAGCGCCTCCCATTCTTCAAGCAGCAAGTTGACATCACTCTGCCCAAATGCAAAATTGATTCCGCAAGGTACGAAGCTTCTGACGGGGGGATCTGAACGGATTATTTTTCGGCTTGGATTACGCGGCATACTTTCCTCATTATTGGCTAATGCCAATTATACGCCAATTTTTCTGCTTGCATAGGGTCGGTTTGTTTCTTTCAGAAAAGCTCGAAAAGCACTGCACTTTGGAATTAGTGACAATCTAATATAACCTTCCGATTCATTTTCACTGAAGTTATAGAGAACTATGTCTCTGTAAATCAATCGCATCTATGATGCTTATGAGAATTCGCTGGCTTAAGGTATCTGGTGGATCGCCTTTGGCGACGAGGGATCAGTAAAGAAAAGGCCCATCTGGCTGGATGATTAAAAATGCTCGCTCCCAGTACAACTCTGCGAAAGCAGTTCGGGCACATAGCTGAAAGGTGCGCGGAATTCTCGTTGCTGTATCGCGAGGAATTGCTCACTAACCCTGAAGCGCAGACTACAGCCAGGCAACTTATCCAACAGAGCAGGCAAGGAATAGTGACCCTCCTCTATGGCGCGAAGGATCTACACTTGAAGGAAAAAATCCCACGCGAACTGGGCATGATGAGCCGCGAAAGCTTGAAATTTTGATCAGTTGCATTGGCATGCATAACCCCGGGAAGGGTAAAATTATTCAATCAAAGCAGACAGAAAACCACTATGGCAAGAATGGCCTCTCCCGCTGACATGATGACATCCGTCACAGACCGCATGGAAGAACGCACAGGCAAAACACCCGAAGATTAGGTCGCGGCAGTGCAGTCCAGCGGCATCGACCCACTGCACCAGAAAGCGGTCCGCAACTTGCTCAAATAACAGGGTGTGCTGCAGAACAGCCAATGGGCGATTGCGGAGACCTCTCGCGCCCTGGCCGTACGGATGGGCTTCAGTCCATCCGCCGAGTTGAAAAATGGAGGTTCGTGGTCGGAGCAGGCTACCATCGTAAGAGAGTATAAAAAACGAGAAAAGTTGTCCTATAATCAGGATAAAGATTGGAAGTAAAAATGACTACTAATAACAAAACGAATGAATTAGTCCTTGCCGGCGGCTGCTTCTGGGGGATGGAAGAGCTCTTCCGCCATCTGCCCGGCGTATTGGACACCGATGCCGGTTACACTGGCGGCGAGAATGACCACCCCACCTACCAACACCACCCTGGGCATGCGGAAGCGCTCAAGATCGTCTTCGATCCACAGCAAACCGATGTTCTGCATCTGCTGGATTTCTTCTTCCGCATGCACGACCCCACAACACTCAACCGGCAGGGTAATGATATTGGCACCTCCTACCGTTCCGCCATCTTTTATGCCGACGAAGCGCAGAAGCAAGCAGCAAAACAGATGATCGAAAAAGTAAATCAAAGCGGGGTCTGGAAGCGTCCGGTGGTAACCACCCTCGAGCCGCTCGGCACCTTCTGGCCAGCCGAGGAGTATCACCAGGACTATCTGCAGAAGCTGCCAAATGGTTATACCTGCCATTTCATTCGCCCCATTCCGAGTTTCCTGGAAGAGGCTGGCTAAGAGAAGTCTCGTATGCAAGGCAATTCCTCCGCACCGCCCGAAAGTAAGATGCACAAATACCTGAAAATGCTCAAGGTATACGGGTTTATTGCGTTAGGCATTCTCGTTCTTTTTTCAGGGTTTGGCTTTTTAACCAGCGGGATGCCTGGGCTGCTCAACGCACTGAATTTGGGCTTGATTGTCTGTGCCATTGGGCTGCCATTTTTGGGCGTAATTATCAGCATCACCTACTGGAGTGGGTTTGCCAGCAGGTGGGGTGAGGAAAAGTATAAAGAGCAATTGGAAGGCAAACCTGATGATAAGAAGAATCAGGACCTGTGATCTGATTAGAATAGAAAAATCTGGGAGGATGACGATGAAAACAAGACTATTTCTGCTGATGATTATTTTTGTACTGGGCCTAAGCGCCTGCGTGCCTGCGGTTGAAAATACGCCAACAACGATGCCCCATGGCGAGATCAGCCCTGAACCTACTGATATGCCTGTTACGGAACCTCCCACCGAGGAGCCACAACCCACGCCGCAGCCTACGTTGGAACCTACGGCGGAGGTGGTAACACCGGCTTCCAATCTTTATGCCTATGTCAAGGATTTTCAGATTTACCTCCTCAATCCCGCGGATTTGTCGGTGGTGAGGATCGGTGATTCCAATTATCCTTTTGGTTATGGACCCGACTGTTGGCAAAGTTCTCCCCGTCTTTCGCTGGACGGGCGTTACCTTGCTTTTGAGGTGAACTGCGGTAATTCCTTTATCGTATATGATTTGTTCGAAAACAACCAAATCGCTGAGATCGTGAAAGCATCCGACCCTGAAATCCTCGGCGATACCCTGCTTGGCTGGGCAGAAAACGGGCGGCTCTACTATACCCGAATGGTCGGCGGCTGCAGTTTTGAGCCTGAACTGAAGGGGCCGGAAAGAATGGAAGTTTACTCCTACGATCCCGTTTCAGGGGGCACGCGCTACGAATTTGACCTTCCCAAGGTCAACGACGAGCCGCACGCCTACAGCATCGGCATCAACATCGATCCCCAGGCCGCCTACGTCATTGCCTGGAATGCCGCTTGTTCGAGGGGGCTCGGTACCCGGTTCCTTTTGAACACCAGTACCGGCGATTACGAACTTGAGCCCACCAGCTGGCCGGCAAGCTTTGGCGATCTTGGCGGAAGTTACTCATCCTTCCCTGAGGAGCTGTATGTATACGGGGCAGATGGTGGCAAACTGTTTGTGCTCAAAGATCCTGAACTCGAATGGGACCCCAACCCTAGGCTGATGTTCCTTCCCCCGGGAGCAAGCGAACCAGTTCAGATCGACTCGGGTAATTTCATTGAATTGGTCAGCCAGGCGCCTTTGGTGAAGTAAGAGCATTATTAATATTTCATCATAAGTTTTCTACAGCCTGCAAAGTGGCTGGATATTTTGGTATACTCGAATTACCGGAAACTGAAACTCCGGGATATTGTGAGCCCTCTTTTTGGGGTTCCCCCCGTCTGATTTCCCCTGCCAAAATCGAACATCGGGACCACCAAGGCAGGATTAGCCTGACAAGGCTATGAAAGATTTTGAGGTTTACTTTGGCTAATATGTATCAATTAACTCAAAAAGCCAAGAAAATTCTGAGCAATGCCCGCAGGATTGCTATGCAATTCAACGCGGACACGATTGGCACTGATCACCTGCTCGCCGGCATCATCGCTGAGAACAGCTGTGTGGCATATCGTGTGCTGCGCGATCTCGGAATCGAAGAAAACGTGATTTTTGGCGCCATCCAACAGGGTGAGAGCGAACTGCCAGATGATCGCGAACTACGGCTTGGTGAAGACATTAAAAAAACACTCGAATACGCCATCGAAGAGGCTGAGAAAGATCAGTCCCCCATGGTTGGAACGGAGCATATCCTGCTCGGTTTAAGCAGAGATACCGAATTCAAGGGGATGGATATTCTGATCCGGTTCGGTATCACTCCGGAACAGTTGCGCCGCCATACCAACCGCGTTCTGCGGGATGCTAAAGAAGCCGGCGAACAGCGGCAGGAGCGTTCGGAAGGACGCGAGGAACGCCGCGACAGGACGGAAAACGAAGGTGTTGGCAGCCAGCGCCGCTTACGCAGCAAGGAAAAGGATTCCGACAGCAACTCACCCCTGGTGGACCAATTGGCTACAGACCTGACTGCACTGGCTGAAGCTGGCAAGCTCGATCCCGTCATTGGGCGGCAGAAAGAGATTGAACGCGTCATCCAGATTTTGGCGCGCCGTACCAAGAATAATCCCGCCCTGATCGGTGAACCGGGTGTGGGCAAGACCGCCATTGTGGAAGGTCTCGCTCAGCGCATCATTGAAGGCGACGTGCCGGCGCTTTTGCTCAAAAAACGCGTGCTTCAATTGGATGTGGGCTCCCTTGTGGCCGGCACGATGTATCGCGGGCAGTTTGAGGAACGCCTCAAGCGCGTGATTGACGAGCTCAAAGCCAGTGGCGCAATTGTTTTCATTGACGAATTCCATATGCTGGTTGGGGCTGGTTCGGCAGGTTCCTCTGTGGACGCTGCCAACATTCTCAAGCCGGCTCTCTCACGCGGCGAGCTGCAGATGATTGGCGCTACCACGATCAATGAGTACCGCAAAAACATCGAGAGCGATGCCGCCCTCGAACGCCGTTTTCAGCCCATCATGGTGGAAGAGCCAACCATACAGGAGACTATCGCAATCCTGCACGGCATTCGCCCGAAATATGAAGAGCATCACCGCCTTAAAATCACAGACGAAGCCCTGGAGTCAGCGGCAAAACTCAGCGCTCGCTACGTCACTGACCGCTTCCTGCCCGACAAGGCAATCGACCTGGTGGACGAAGCCGCCTCCCGTGTGCGCATGTACAAGAGCGAGGCAGCGATTACGAGTAAGGATATTGTGAGCGAACTCCGGGATATAAACAAGCAGTTAAATGACCCCGATTCCAACCTGGACAACGACGCCACAGAAGCGCTGACCCAAACACAACTCAAGTTGGAAGACGAACTTCAAGCTCTGCAAACCGGATGGGATCGTGCAAACGCCCCGACTGTAACCGAGGAAGATATTGCTGAAGTCATTTCCATGTGGACCGGCATCCCCCTCACACAGATCGCTATCGAAGAGTCGACCAAGCTGCTTCACCTCGAGGAAGAACTGGGCAAGGTAATCATCGGGCAGACCGAAGCCATTCAAGCCGTCTCGAAGGCTATCCGTCGTGCGCGGGCTGGCCTCAAGAGCGAGCATCGACCGATTGGGTCTTTTATGTTCCTTGGACCTACCGGTGTTGGCAAGACGGAGCTGACGAAAGCTCTTGCCAAGCAGATGTTTGGTTCTGAGGACGCTCTTATTCAAATTGATATGTCCGAGTTCATGGAACGCCACAGCATGAGCCGGCTGGTTGGCGCGCCTCCAGGCTACATCGGCTACGAGGAATCCGGTCAATTGACCGAAGCCATCCGCCGTAAGCCTTACTCGATCGTGGTTTTTGACGAAATCGAGAAAGCCCATCCGGAAGCTCTCAACATGCTGCTGCAGATTATGGAAGAGGGTCACCTCACCGATGCCAAGGGGCACAAAGTGGACTTCCGCAACGCCATCATCATCATGACAACCAACATCGGCGCTGAGTTGATCCGCCACCAGTCCGCCCTGGGCTTTGCCCTGGAGTTGGACGAGGTCCGCGAGGAGCAATTTGCCTACGATGAGATGCACAAGAAGTTGATCGAAGCGCTCAAACGCAGCTTCCGCCCCGAATTTGTCAACCGGCTCGACTCGGTGATCGTTTTCCGCGCGCTCAACCGCGCGGATATCCGCGAAATCGTCTCGCTCGAGATTCAGAAAGTCCAGGAACGCCTGGTGGAGCAGAGCATCAGCCTGGTCCCCACAGACAGCGCGCTGGATTACCTGGCTGAGCTTGGCTACGACCCCGAGATGGGCGCGCGCCCTGTGCGGCGTGTGATCCAGCAGCAAGTGGAAGAGCGGCTTTCGGACGGATTGCTGGCGGGAGACTTTGGCACTGGCGATAGGATTTTGATCGACGTCGAAGAATTTATCAGCGCGGACGGCGAACCCCAAAAACGCATCGTGCTCAAACGCGAAAACCACACGGAAGAGAAAGAAGAAACCCCTGAGATGATGGGAGCGTAAAGCAAACAAATGGCAAAAACCTACTCACGGTTTGTGTGTCAGGTCTGCGGGAAGGTTAGTTCCCGCGCCTTCGGTCGCTGCCCCGGCTGCGGTAGTTGGGACTCAATGATCGAGGAAATTGTTGAAACCGAAAACGAGAAGTCAGCCCACGCAATCCGTGGGCTGACTGGTACTTCCAGGGTGCATTCGCTTTCAGAGATCGAAAGTCAGCAGGAAGAACGCCTGCCGCTGCCGATTGAGGAATTCGCGCGGGTGTTAGGCGGGGGAATCGTGCCTGGCTCGGTTGTTTTGATCGGTGGGGATCCGGGCATAGGCAAAAGCACGCTCACCTTGCAGATGGCAATGCAGCTGGCGGGAAGGCACACCGTCTTGTATGTTTCGGGTGAGGAATCCGAACGGCAGATCAAAATGCGTGCCGACCGCCTGGCTGAAAAAGATCAGAGCGGCAGCCCCAAATTGCCCGATCACCTGCTGCTGGTGACTGAAACCAACCTGGCGCAGATCTTCAAACACATTGAGGACACCAAGCCAACCCTGGTGATCATCGACTCGATCCAAACCATGACCCTGCCAGAGATGGAATCGGCGGCAGGCTCGATCTCGCAGGTGCGCGAATGCGCGGCACGTTTTCGTGAATTGGCAAAGAGCAGCGGCGTGACCGTGTTCCTGATCGGGCATGTCACCAAGGAAGGCGCCATCGCCGGTCCGCGCGTTCTGGAGCATATCGTCGATACAGTGCTTTACCTGGAGGGGGAGCATTTTCAGTCATACCGGTTATTGCGGTCGGTGAAGAATCGCTTTGGCGCAACCAATGAGGTTGGCGTGTTTGAAATGCAGGAAAAAGGCATGGTGGAAGTGCGCAACCCCAGCGAGGTCTTCCTGGCGGAACGCATGATCAACGCCCCAGGCTCGGCGATAGCCGTGACCGTGGAAGGCACCCGTCCGCTCTTGGTGGAAATCCAGGGGCTCACCACTCCCACTAACTTCGGCAACCCGCGCCGTACGGCGAATGGCATCGACTTTAACCGCCTGCTGATCTTATCAGCAGTGCTGACGCGCCGATTAGGGGTCAATCTTAGCAATCAGGACGTGATCACAAACGTGGTTAGCGGGCTGCGGATTGATGAACCTGCAGCCGATCTGGCGGTGGCGACCGCGATTACCTCTTCCTACCGGGATACTCCCGTACGAGCCGACACAGTCCTGATCGGCGAGATTGGGCTTTCGGGAGAACTGCGCATGGTGGGGCAGATGCAAACCCGGCTGCGCGAAGCCGCCAAGTTGGGTTTCAAACGCGCAGTTGTGCCCAAACGCCTGCGTAAAAGCGAGCCATGGCCAGAAGGCATCGAGGTGATCGAAGCCCGCTCCCTGCGTGAAGCACTTAAAGCTGCCTTGTTGGAAGAAGTATCTGAAAAGACAGCTAACGTTCAACTCGCGGAACATCAGAAATAATAAAAACCCGAGGGCCTGTCGTGGTAGGATATAAGCAGATAAAAGAAAGAGAAACATATGACTTCCATCATTGATTCCACCCGCAAAAACCATGCTCTCGAACATGCCACCATGACCATCCTGGCTGAGCGCTACAGGGGCGTGCGTATGATGGGGCATTCCAGCCCTGTTGGTTTTATCCTGATGGCTGACTTGCCGACCGAGATCGTCACAGAGGCTGTGCTTGAAGCCAAGCGCCGTCTGGAAAACGGTGAGCCAAACCTGGCGGTGCATCCTAATTGCGGCACTAACATGGCGGTCTCGAGCCTTGCCAGCAGCGCCGCGGCATTTAGCGTGCTCGGGTTGCTGAGTAACAAAGGTAAAAACGCCTGGTGGCATTACCTGATTGCCACGTTTGTTGCAATCCCTGCTTTTCTCCTGGCAAAACCGCTCGGTCCGAAGTTCCAAAAAAACCTCACCACCGATCCTGATACACAGGACATGGCTGTCCAAATGGTGACCAGCCAAAAAACAGCTAACAGCTTCGTTCATTTCATCCGTACCAGCGCTAGTTAGGGGCAGCGTGAGCGCTCAGGCAAAACCAACCTTCTACCTGCTGCGTGGGGATGACAGCAGCCGAATTAAAGAAGTTATTGCCGGTTTCCAGGCTGGGCTTGGCGACCCATCCATGGCAGATCTCAACACCACGCGCCATGATGGGGAATCGCTCGGCTTTGAGACGCTGCAGGCAGATGCCCTGACCATGCCATTCCTGGCTGACCGCCGCCTGATCATCGTGGAGAATGCGCGCGCCTTTCTCTCCAGGATGGCGAAAGACCGTGCCCGGGCTTGCCTCGACCTGTTTGGTCAGTTGCCTGAAACGACTGCCCTGGTGATGGTGGTGGAAGATCAGCAAGCCAAAAAACGCGGCGAACGCTACTGGGAACACGCCAAAACGTATGCCTGGCTGACGGATTGGATGCGCGAGCATAACGATCGGGCGCTGCTCATCGACTGCCCCCTGCCTGATCATGAAGACATGCCTTCGTGGATCCTGCGCAAAGCTAAAGAGCTTGGCGGTGGTTTCAAGCCGGATGCTGCGCGGCTGCTGGCAAGTTATGTGGGGAATAACACCTTGCGCGCGCAGAACGAAGTGCAAAAGTTGATTACCTATGTCGGCGAGCGCCAGGTTGTGGAAGAAACGGATGTCAGTTTGCTGACTGCCCAGGAGCAGGAAGGCGACATCTTTGCTCTCACGGATGCCCTTGGCGAACGCAACAGCAAGGCTGCCATGCAGCAATTCATGCTGCTGATGGAAGATAACGACCTGCTCGAGCTAACGGGGATGATCCACCGCCAGTTCCGCCTCCTGATCCAGGCACGTGAAATCCTGGACGCGGGTGGGAAGGCGCAGGATATCGAGAAGGAATTAGGGGTTTTGGGTTTTGTGGCGCGCAAACTTTCAGATCAGGCACGCCGCTTCAGCATGCGGCAGTTGCTTGAAATCTATGACCGTTTGTTAAAAATTGACCTGGACATGAAAACCGGCGGCACCCCGGGCGATGTTGCCTACGAGCTCCTGATCGCTGACCTGACCAGGTAATCAGACCTGTTTGAGGAAGAAAAATGCCATTTAACATCCTCCGCCACGATAGGGGTTGGGCTGGGGCGGCTTGCCACCCCAGCCTGTTGTTATCAAAAAAGCGATTGTGCCGGTCTCTGACCGCGAACACGATCCAACATTGATTGTGCCGTTCTCCTGATTGAGCACATGTATTAGCCGGAGGCTTCATCGGATTTTGCATGTAATTTTGGAGACCTTTCGGTCAAATCGTGTACTCGGCGGGGACACCGGTACGATCATAAGTTGTGATTGTGCCGGTCTCTGACCGCGAACATGTATTAGCCAGAGGATTCATCAGTTTTTGTAACAAGCTTGGAGACCTTTCGGTCAAATCGCGTACTCGGCGGGGACGCCGGTACGATCATAGGTTGTGATTGTGCCGGTCTC
>WOZA01000121.1 GCA_011620505.1 Anaerolineaceae bacterium | reverse complement strand
CTAGTAAATGTAACATTTACACAAAATTCCTCCAATTTTGATGGTGGAGGAATATTTAATGAATACCACAGCCATCCCACAATGATCAATTCAATTCTTTGGGAAAATACACCTGATCAAATTGTTAACGATTCCATGAGTTCAATTTCAGTAACTTTCAGTATAGTTCAGAGAGGTTATCCAGGTGAGGGCAATTTAGATCTAAATCCACTTCTAGGAAACCTCCAAAATAATGGTGGGTTTACGGAAACCCATGCTTTGCAGACAGAGAGTCCAGCTGTTGATGCAGGAAATTCCAATCCTTTAACTTGCCCTGAAATAGACCAACGCACATTACCAAGACCGGTTGGTGGTAATGGAGATAGCTTAACCCAGGGTGATATGGGTGCATATGAAGTACAACCCTATTTACTGACCATGGAGATTATTGGGAACGGTGAAGTCGAAGTAGTTCCTGACCAACCTGATTACGCATTATCTCAGCAGGTCACCCTTATACCCACTGCTGATCCTGGTTGGACTTTTGCTGGTTGGGGAGGTGATGCTTCAGGCTCTGACAATCAATTAATCACCATTCAAGGTGACACCAGCATCACTGCCACCTTCACTCAAAATGAATACTCATTAACCGTTACCCCTATAGGTTCCGGGACAGTAGCTGTTATTCCCCCACAAGCCACTTATCATTACGGTGATGTCGTGACCCTCACATCCACCGCTGATTCGGGTTGGACCTTCACCGGTTGGACAGGAGATGTGATAAGCACAAACAATCCCCTGACTTTCATAATTCAGAGAAACATAAATATCACTGCCATCTTTACACAGGATGAATACACCCTGACCGTGCTAGTCAATCCAACAGGAAGTGGAACGGTTTCACGAAATCCTGACTATACTACCTATCATTATGGGGATGTGGTTGCCCTGACCCCCACTGCTGAACCAGGCTGGACCTTCTCCAGCTGGGGTGGAGATGTGATAAGCACAAACAATCCCCTGACTGTCACAATTCAGCGAAACACATATATCACCGCCACCTTCACACAAGATGAATACACCCTGACCGTTATCCTGATTGGTTCCGGGACAGTAGCGATAAATCCAATTCAGGCTACCTATCACTACGGGGATGTTATTACACTGACTCCTAACGCTTATTCTGGCTGGACCTTCTCAAACTGGTCCGGGGATGCGACGGGGTCTGACAACCCCTTGACAGTTACCATCCATGGCAATACCAGTATCACCGCCACATTCACCCAGGATGAGTACTCACTTACCGTCACCCTAATTGGTTCCGGGATAGTGGCAATTGATCCTGAGCGGGATACTTATCACCATGGAAACGTCGTAACCTTAACCCCCACTGCTGAACCAGGCTGGACCTTCTCCAGCTGGGGTGGTGATGCTTCTGGGTCGGACAATCCTCTAACTTTCACGATCATCGTTGACACAAGCATCACTGCCAATTTCACGCAGGATGAGTACACATTGACTGTCACACCCATTGGTTCCGGCTCAGTCGAAGTAGACCCCATTCAAGCCACTTATCATTTCGGTGATGTAGTTACACTGACTCCTGCTGCTGATCCAGGCTGGACCTTTATTGAATGGGGCGGGGATGCAGGAGGGTCGATTAATCCATTAGTAGTCACCATCTCTGGAAATATCAATCTCACCGCATTATTCATAACAAATTGGATCTTCCTGCCGATTATTACGCGATAACTTGCAACCAAGCAATTTCAGAGAAGATAGCGAAAGCTGTCCTCTCTTAGTTTCAATTGTTCTCCCTGTTTCTTCAAGGTATCTTATGGGTATTGAAAGAAAGATCCTCCAACCTACAAAAATTGCGATACTGTATAATTGAAGCATCTGGAGGTAGAAATGACTGAGAGCCAAACCGATCGCGTACAAAAAATCACCATCGTTAAAAACGGACCCTACAGCGTGCAGGGCAGAGTTCCGTTCATCAAACTCACGCAGGTATGTTCAGATTACGGAGAACCGCTCGAGTGGCAATATCTTGGAGACCAGACCCCGGATGGGGACTCTTACCTGCTCTGCCGCTGCGGCAAATCAGCCAATTACCCCTTTTGCGATGGCACCCATCAAAAGGGCTTTAATGGCACCGAAACCGCTCGCACCGACCGTGCTTCCCTGCGGGTTTTCACTTATAAAGGACCGGGTCTGACGGTCAAAAAAGACTCCTCCCTCTGCATGCTGTCCGGTTTCTGTGTTCTGCTCAATACATCCGTGTCAGAGCTCACCTACGGTTCCAATGACCCAGTCAAACGCGATCGTGCCATCAAGATGGTGCATGACTGCCCTTCAGGCTCGCTAACCTGCCGCCTGCCGCAAGATCCCGACAACGATTTTGAACTCGATCTTCCGATGCAGATCGCTGAGACGATTGAAATCACCTCCTACGGTCCAATCCGGGCTCCCTTGTTCGTTATGGGCTATTTGCCAATCGAGCGATCGGACGGCGTGCCCTTCCTGCCCCACAACCGCGTGTCGCTCTGCACTTGTGGTGAGTCGCGCAATAAACCCTTGTGCGACGGCACACATCGGCTAACGCAAGAAACTGCCTTGCGCCGTCAATATCGTCAGAACCATCCATAGTTATGGGCTTTTTCGAGAACATCCGCCGCAAACGCACTTACGCTGTCTTTGCTTATTGGCTCGATGAAGCCTTCACGTATGACTCAATTGTGGCACTTGGCGCTTATCAGTTCCTGATCCGTGAACCTGATAAAGGTCACTGGAGTCTCTCGCTGCTGGCTTTTAGTGATCCCTCCCAAATCATGGACCTAAGCCAAGCTGTAGCTGTAGCCAAACATAAAATGCTTTTTGAAAAACGTGGAAAAAACAAAACCCCTGAATTGATCCAAACCTATGTGATCGGGCTCATCCAGGATTATTTAATGGGCGGTCCTCATCGCGAACATTTTCTAAAAGCCGGCTCGCTCAGCTTGCGATTTGCAGACCAGCCTCTGCTCGCCCTGACCATCAGAAACTGATATCCGATTCAACTGTTAGAATTTTATTAACCTTCTGAGAAGGTTTGACTAAATCTTGACAAACGCTCCCCAGTAAGCGATATTTATTAAAAACATTACAGGGAGTTCAGTTATGAGCAAGAAAATCGCAATAATTAGTGGAAGCATACGGAAAAATGGTTACAGCACGCAACTCGCACAAGCCTTGCAGCCACTTTTCCCTGAAGGATACACGACAGAAATAGTCGAGATCGGTAATTTACCCCTTTACAACCAGGATTTCGACTCTGAAGCAGCACCTGAGTCCTATATTACCTTTCGGAATAAGATCAGCGGGTCGGATGCCGTACTTTTCGTCACCCCCGAGCATAACCGCTCCATACCTGCTGCGTTGAAAAATGCGCTGGATGTTGGCTCACGCCCTTATGGTCATTCTGCCTGGAATGGCAAGCCCGCCGCAATCGTCAGCGATTCCCCGGGATTGTTGGGCGCCTTTGGCGCAAACCATCACCTGCGCCAGATTCTTACTTTCGTGAACATGCCAGTGCTGCAGCAACCGGAGGCATATTTCTCCAAAATTGCTGATCTCTTGGATGGAAAAGGTGGATTCACCTCTGAAAGCACCCAAAAGTTTGCGCAATCCATCGTGGACGCGTTTGTGCAACACATTGAACGATATTGATATGTAAGATTTTATGCCGGATCGAAGACCACGATCCGGCATATGGTTAATCTCGTGTAAGCCGGATTGGAATGCACAATCCGACCAAAATTCGCACTGCTTAAGATAAAATCACAGCCGTGGAACAGGAGATTGTTCTAACCAAACAGCAGGCTCAGCAGGTGATGCTGGCGAGCCTTGGTTTGCGCACTCCACCCCGCTATAAAGCTGGCAAGGAAGATCTTCTGACTGCCATTCGTCAGATCCACAATCTGCAAATTGATACCATCAGCGTGGTAGCCCGCGCCCACCAGCACATTCTCTGGTCTCGCCTTGGCAGTTATCCGACGAACTGGCTTGAGGAGCTGCATGCTGAAGGTCAGCTCTTTGAATACTTCGCGCATGCGGTCTGCCTGCTGCCAATCGAGGATTATCCGCTATTCCGGGCACTTATGCTGGAGAAGTTCCTCGGCTGGAATAACATCCGCGACTGGGGCCGGAAGAATGCTGCCATGCTGGATCAGATCCTGTCTCACATCCATCAAAACGGCGCTGTGCGTTCCTCTGATTTTGAAAGCAAACAGCCGCGCGGTGGATGGTGGGACTGGAAGGTGGAGAAGGTGGCGCTGGAACACCTCTACTACCGCGGGGATCTCATGATCGCGCGGCGTGAGAGGTTTCAGCGGGTCTATGACCTGCGCGAACGCGTCTTACCTGCCTGGGATGACGCGCAAGCACCTGAGTATCCCGCAGCAGTTCAGGAACTAACGCGTAAAGCGGTAAAGGCACTGGGAATCTCCAGCAACACTTGGGCGGCGAATTATTTCTATTTGAAAAAAGCGGAAGCCGCCGCGGCTATCGCCCAACTACTGGCAGAAGGTGCCATTCATCCCGTTCGGATTGAGGGAGTTAGGGGCGGTCCGTTTTTTGTGCATGCAGAAAACGAGCCCTTGCTGGAAGCGGCGTTGGCGAATCAACTTTCAGCCAAGCACACAACCATCCTTTCTCCGTTTGACCCACTGATCAGTGACCGCGGTCGCACGAGAGATTTATTTGATTTCGAGTATTCGATCGAGTGTTACACTCCCGCCCCCAAGCGTAAATATGGCTACTTTGTCCTTCCTATCTTGCACCAGGGTCGGCTTATCGGAAGACTGGATGCGAAAGCCTGGCGCAAAGAAGGACGCTTACAGGTGATCCGTCTGTTTCTGGAACCGGGCATAACCATCAGCGCCGGGTTGATCAAAGCGCTGGCGAAAACCCTGCGAGATTACGCAAGCTGGCAAGGGTTGAGCAGTGTTGTAATCGACTGGGCAGACCCGGAAGCACTGCGTTCGGGATTGACTGCTCGCCTGGAGGAAGAGTAATCACCCGGCTCAAATTGAAGGCTTGTTCAGGGCAGACGGGCTTATTGGACTCGTGATATCATCGTGACATGGAGCAAAAGAACGAACCCTGGCTGGCGGATCCCAACCCCGTAGCTGGTAAAGAAGCTGAAAAAACCGAACAGACCGACCCATTCGAAAAGCAAGGGTTGTGGGAACGCATCCGGCACTTGGGGCTTGAACCCGCCGCCATGCGCAGTCTGACCCTGGTTGCGACCTTGGTGATGATGGCGTTGGTGGTGTGGGTGATGAGCAATTATTACGTCAGCGTGGAAGGTCAGAGCGCCATCGAATTGAAGGCTGTTGCCGCAACGCAGTCCGCGCCAGTTAACGCAGAATTATTCCTTGCGCAAGCTGTAGAACCCGTTGTGGAAAGCGACGCGATCCGGCGGAATGTAAATCCGGATACCGTTCTTCCGATGCGCGCCCGTACAGAGATTATCAGCTACACCGTGCAAGCCGGAGACAATCTTTTCTCAATCGCAGAACGCTTCAATCTTCAGCCAGAAACTGTCCTCTGGAGCAACCGCTATACCATGGGAGACGACCCGCACTTCATTTATCCGGGTCAGCAACTGCTTATCTCGCCGGTGGATGGCACACTGCACCGCTGGAGTGCTGGTGAGGGGCTGAATGGTGTGGCGGAGTACTACAAGGTTACCCCTGATGTAATTGTTAATTTCCCAGGGAATCACCTGTCGGCTGCCACCCTGGGCGATTATGCCTCCCCGAATATCGCCCCTGGTACGATGCTAGTGGTGCCTGGCGGCAAGGGAGAATTTACCGACTGGCGCACTCCACGTATTACCCGCGAAGAGCCAGCCACCGCTGTCAACGTGGGCCCCGGAGCCTGCACTGAAAGTTACGATGGGGTGGTCGGAACGCTCAATTTCCGTTGGCCTGTGGAGAACCACAACCTGACCGGCTATGATTATGCCCCCTCAGCCAATCATTACGGCATCGACCTTGGCGGGGAAATGGGCGATCCTGTAAAGGCTGCTGACAACGGGGTTGTGGTGTATGCGGGCTGGAATGATTGGGGATACGGGAACATGGTGGTCATAGACCATGGCTTTGGCTGGCAATCGCTTTATGCCCATCTGGCAGAGGTGGACGTGATCTGCGGGCAGGAAGTTTATGCCGGGGACGTCATTGGCAGCATGGGCGACACTGGCGAGGCTGATGGCGTGCACCTCCATTTTGAGCTGCGCAGCGACGAATACGGACGCGTGAATCCCTGGGATTTCCTGCAATGAGACATCGAAACCTGCATTTGCTACTGATATGCCTGCTTGCGCTTTCTGCCTGCGGAGTAACGGGAATAGCGCCAAGCCCGACCGCCTCACTACAGCCGGCAACCCAAACTCCCACCTGCACGCCGACAGCGACCGCAACGCCTGCCCCTACCAACACGCACACTCCAATCCCAAGTGCGACGCCTTTACCCCCCACTGCAACACTCACTCTCAGGCAACAGCGCGAAGCCAGCCTTTACCAAGCCAGTCTGCACTATTTGGCAGATACGCCAGAACAAGCCGACTTGGTGGCGCGTGAAATCAATTTTGCTTCCGATCCACACGAATCAGCAGATAATGCCTGCGGTCCACTGACAGTTGCGATCATGCGGGATGGCGGCTACCTGCCTGAAGATGCCAATCCGCACGATATGTGGCTGCTTTGCCCCCGTGAAGATAATCCTGAGTGCCACGGGCTTGATACTCTCGATCAAAAATTCTTTCCGCAGACAGAATACGACTACATCCGGGTAAATGAAAGCATCGGCAGTTATGACTGGGCTAAGAATCCACTCCAACCAGGGGACTGGCTCTATCTGTTTGTTCGCAAGGGAATCTCCAAGTATGAAGGCTTCGACCATATGCTGGTGGTGACAAGGGTGGATGACCACGGCAGAGCCTATAGCGTGACCAATATCAACAAAGGCGATGGCTTTGTGATTCAAGAGGAACTCCTCTACGATCCCCGGCGCCCTGGCCAGGGGCTTTTTTCGGAGCTGACCAATGACAAACTGAGGAAAGAACTGGGCATGACCGGTACCGCCGGTTTCCTTCTGATCCGAGCCAAAGCAAATCCCCTCTCTTAATCCTCAATCGTTGCACAAAACTAACAAAAGTTTTCAATTGTGTATATAATTGTGAGCTGTAATAAACTTAATCTACAACCATAAGGAGAGTTATGGAAGCAAAAGATCTTAGCCTTCGTTTCTGGGAACTACTGCGGGATGCCTCTGTCAATACTGAATTCATGATGACCGAGTTCAGCTCCCGAAACAAACTATCCCGCCTGCAGGGTCGCGCTCTGCTTCAAATCTATATCCAAGAGCACGTCAGATTGAGCGACCTGGCAGAGATCATGGGAATGAATCCTGGGAACCTCAGTCGGGTTTGCCAGTCACTTGAACGCGAATCCCTGTTGCAGCGTGAACGCAGCACGGAGGATCGCCGTGTATGGACCATCTCGCTGACTGAAAAGGGTCAAAAAGTCATTCGGGAGATTGTGAATAGTATCGAAGACTCTTTCAAGAAATTCCTTCAGGATCATACCGCCGAAGAACTGGACCAGCTGGTCAGGTTATGGACAGACTATAACCACTATTTCAGCCAGGCCCGGTTGGGACGCCATGCCGCAAAGGAATCAGAAGCCTTGTCTTAAAAAGGCAGGCCTCCAGGATAACAGCCTTCCCATGATAGCCTGAGACCAGGCACAAACACAGACCCCACATGTTCAAAGTGGGGTATTTTGTTGACGTTGTACTACTCCACACCCCTTGAGCGTGCTACAATTAAGGCATGGACCCCGCAGAGCTGACTGACCCACGCCCTTCGCCCATCGCCGGGAGTTGGTACCCCGGTAAACCCGAAGTGCTGCGCAGGATGATTGAAGCCTTTTTGGAAGACGCCGTCGTACCGAAGTTTGAAGGACAGCCGGTGGGTGTGATCGTGCCTCATGCTGGGTATGTTTATTCCGGTCTGACTGCCGCGCACGCCTTCAAAGCACTGCAGGGCATGCAGTTTACGCGCGTCATCATCCTCTCCCCTTCCCACCAGCCTTACCACCAACCCCTGTTGACCACAGGTCATGATGCCTATGCGACGCCGCTCGGCCTCGTGCCAGTGGATCGCACAGCACTCGGCAAGCTTAACAAACTTCTAAGTGAAGATGGCTCGCTCGAGTTAGCTTCGGTGCGGAGGGATCAGGAACACTCCCTCGAGATTCAATTGCCGTTTTTGCAGACGACACTGCTGGAAGGTTTTTGGCTTGTTCCACTGATGATGGTGGACCAGTCTGCTGCATTGGTTCGCCTGTTATCAGCCGCCCTGGTAAAGCTGATCCGGAGCTTTCCGCCAGAGGAAAGCACCCTGATGGTGGCGTCGAGTGATTTATCGCACTTTTACTCCGAACGGGTCGCCAACCGATTGGATGGCAATCTTGCCCGGGCTGTGCAGGAATTTAACCTTGATACTTTTTATCAGCACAAACAGCGTGGTGAGATGGAAGCCTGCGGGTTTGCCCCAATCGCCACCGTGCTGCAAACCTCCCATCTGCTCGGTGCAGACCAAGTGACCATCGCTGATTACCGCACTTCTGCGGCTGTAACAGGAGATAAAAGCAGCGTGGTGGGTTACCTTTCAGCTGTTATTTCAACCGGAAAAGCTGCGAAGCATGATTAAACGCCTTTGGAGGGTCATCGCAGGCTCGCTGGTTTTTGTTCTGATAGCGCTCAACCTGGCAGCCTGCCAGAAACCGCTCCAGGGCCGGCCTACCGCACTGCCCACCCTTCTGCCGACAGCCAGCATCACACCCACCCCTTCGCAAACCCCAACACCATTGCCCACGGTGACCATGACCCCGACTGCCACCGCGACCCCAACCGAGACCCCCGTCCCGACTGCCACGAGCACTGCCACACCCACCCCCATTCCCACCCGACTGGCAACGCTATTCCCCTTGACTGATGGTCAACAAACAGTCGACTATGGTTATCACTACATCACCCGTAAAGATAACCGTGAGGACGGCAGCCTGCGCAACCTCAGCGCCATGGTTAGCTTTCAGCTCATGGATCGCGGCATCCACAGCGAAACAGTCAAGATCCTGGGTAAGGATGTGACAGTTTACTATCTGCGGGTAAGGCACGTTTTTGACCAGACCAACCTGGAAGTCAAATTGGTGCTTACCGGCTTGTTTGGGCAGAACGTACCGATTGCAGGCATGCCGGCAGACGGCTCTTCCTACATCAGCCTGAGGACGCAAAAATCCGATCAAGTCTTTGAGCCCTGGAAGTTGCACCAGGACTGGAGCCTGCCGCTGGATCAACGTGCGCCACTCTTTGATACCGTCCGCCTGCCAGACTTTGAAGTGACCTTGCGTAACCTGCCCGACCAGGTAATCGTGCTGGCAGATCATCCCGTCATCCTTGATCCGGACGGCTGGACCCAGATTTACATTGATATGGACCGGGTGAGCGCCTCTGCAGCACGCTTCCAACCATTCTTCAACTTCAACGAATTTGATCAAATGACCGGTCAAAGTACCCTGGCAAACGTCTGGATGGATTACCTGGTCAACAACACGGATATCCCCAATAATCAGTACAACCGAATGTACTTCGCCGCTGATTTCCTGGTAATCATCACTCCCTGATGGCAGGCTGCGCGTGAAACCTTACGCGGATGTAAGCATCAACCTGGCTCAGATTGACAAAAGCTACCACTACCTTGTCCCGAAAGAGCTTGGTGAGGTGCTTCAACCCGGCTGCCTGGTGGCAGTGCCTTTTGGCAAGCAGGTCGTTCAGGGCGTGGTGCTGAACTTGCTGGATGAAAGCAATGTGGAGGGGCTGCTGCCAATTCAGGCCGTGTTATCCGAAGGTACGGTCCTGACAGAAACACAAATGAACCTGGCGAAGTGGATGGCAGAGGCATGGTACGCGCCATTGGGAGCCTGCATCAACCTGATGATCCCTGTTGGATTCTCCCGCCGGGCTGACATTATTGTTACCCTCACAGCGCAAGATGGTTTCGACGAAAGCGCCTTCAAGCCTGTGCAGAAACGCCTCCTGAAACTGCTGAAAGAACGCGGACCTTTGCGAGGCAGGCAGCTGGACCATGCTTTTGGCAAGATAGAGTGGCGCGGAAGTCTGGAGGGCTTGCGGGTAGCAGGGCTTGTGCGCACGGGCAATGTTCTGCCGCCGCCGGGCATAGCGCCAAAGACGCTGCGCACCGCAGCCCTTTCCGTACCTCCTGCTGCCATTGAAGCC
>WOZA01000128.1 GCA_011620505.1 Anaerolineaceae bacterium | reverse complement strand
TCAGGCACGAAAGTCTGGTCCTCGAAAGGCGGCCGCACGTAGGTGTCGTCCACTTGCTTGGGAGGCAATTCCATCTTGGGCGGGGTCAGGTCCTCATAAGGGATCAGACTCAGCAGATGGCTGATGCAGTTGAGCCGGGCGCGCTTTTTGTCATCCGCCTGCACCACGTACCAGGGGCTTTGCTTCGTGTCTGTGTAGCGGAACATGTCATCCTTAGCCCGGGAATACTCAACCCAGCGCTTGCGGGACTCGAGATCCATCGGGCTCAGCTTCCAGCGCCGGGTGATATCGTCCATGCGTTGCTGAAAGCGCTTTTCCTGTTCCTCATCACTGACGGAGAACCAGTACTTGATCAGGATGATGCCAGACCGTATCAGCATCTTCTCAAACTCCGGCACGCTGCGGAAGAATTCTTCCACCTGCTCCGGGGTGCAGAAACCCATCACGCGTTCAACGCCGGCGCGGTTGTACCACGACCGGTCAAACACCACCATCTCCCCTGCCGCGGGCAGATGCTCTACGTAGCGCTGGAAGTACCACTGGGTCTTTTCCTTCTCTGTCGCCACAGGCAGCGCGACTACACGCACAATTCTGGGGTTAAGAGTTTCAGTCAGACGCTTGATAGTGCCGCCCTTTCCGGCTGCGTCGCGCCCTTCAAAGATGACCACCACTTTCAGTCCACGCTCTTTGATCCACAACTGCAGCTTCACCAGCTCGATCTGGAGTTTCCGCAGCTCACGTTCATAAACTGCATTGGAAAGCGGTTTCTTTTTCTCTCTTGCAATGTCAACCTTCGGCATGCCCTGCTTCTCTTCAGATTGACTCTTGTCTGCTTTTTGTTCAGTTTTGGAATTTCTTTTTGCCATACGCACCTCTCAATCGGTTGGGTTGGACGCAAAAGATTACTTTAATTAACCAATCAACTAACAAATAGCCAAGTTGAACTTAGCTTAACAACATTTTGAATAGCATCCCCCTGCAGTTAATCAGCGATTTTCGCGCTTGTAATCCACAAACCGATACCCCACACCCCGTTCTGTCAGGATATACTGCGGGTTTGCGGGGTCTTTTTCGAGCTTTTTCCTCAGGTAGTTGATGTAGAGCCGCACATAATGCGGTTCATCTTCATACTCGTAGCCCCAAACCTTGGTCAGGATTTGGTCGTGTGTGAGTACCCAGCCGGCATTTTTCACCAAATGATAGAGCAAACGATATTCTGTCGGGCGGAGCTTGATCAATTCCCCTTCCACCCAGACCTCGTGCCGGTCAAAATCAATCGTAAGCCGGTCATCCACGACGATTTTACCCGTCTCATCCTCTTCAGCCATACTACTCCGCCGCAGCACTGCCCGGATACGGCTGGTCAATTCACGCGGACTAAAAGGCTTGGTGACGTAATCATCCGCCCCGAGCTCCAGCCCCCTCACGCGATCGTCTTCCTCCCCTTTGGCGGTGAGCATGATCACCGGCGTCGAACCCACTTCGCGGATCCGTTCAAGCACAGTGAAGCCATCCATATCCGGCATCATCACGTCCAAGAGGACCAGATCCGGCAGAGCAGTGCGCAGTTTATCGATCGCCTGGGCACCGTTGTTGGCTTCCACCACTTCAAATCCATCCTGTTCCAGATTCAAACGGATGATACGTACCAGTCCTTTTTCATCATCGACCACTAAGATTTTCTTTTTTGCATTTGGTTCTGCCATCATTAGGTCCTCATCTGATCTCTACGAAAATGACACTGATATTATCTGTCCCACCAGCGTTGTTGGCAAGGTCACAAAGTTGTTGTGCAACATTCACATCACCAGGCATGGCACTGATAACTTTGAGCAGCTCTTCTTCATCAGTTAGACCCCACAGCCCGTCAGAGCAGATCAGCAGTTGGGTCGGCTCTACCAGATCCAGATGCCCAAGATCGACCTTAAAACCTTCAGTCTGCCCTAATGCCCTGAAGAGCACGTTGCGTTGGGGGTGATGCACGGCGTCAGCCTCTGATAATTGCCCCAGGTCTACCAGGCGTCTTACCAGGGAATGATCCTGGGTGAGGGGTTGAAAATCAGCATGGCTGCTGCGAATATACAGGCGCGAATCACCGATATGACCAAAGTAGAGGTGCTTTTCAAGCAGCAGTGCAAGGGTCAGGGTGGTTCCTCCACCCGAAACATTGCGGAGCACCTGCTCCTGTGCCCGGGTAAACGCAGTCTCCAACATGGCAAGCACTTCCTGCTGGGATGGCAGCAATTCCCCCTGGAGCAATGGATCAGTCAGCGTTTGCATGAGGGAGGAAACGGTGATCTGAATCGCGATTTTGCTGGCTACCTCGCCATTATCGTGCCCACCCATGCCATCCGCGACCATGTAAATCCCCACGGTTACAGGCCTCTCAGGAAGAAACAGGTCCATGGTAAGGGCAAAGGCGGAATCCTCCATGTGGGTACGGGTCCTGCCAACGGATTGGGCAGTCCAGGCATGCACACTGGGCCGCTCAGCAAGAATCTGGGTGAGCATGTCAGGTGTGGACGAATGTCCTTCAAATAATTTGGTACCGAATAATTTCAAATTTCCTCACCTTTCAAAGTATCCGAAGTACCTCAGGGGGTTGGTGTGGTTACATTAAATACCATCAGGTAATTCTCGGCTGCCCACCCCGTTCGTTTTTCATCCAACGGCGCTTCCAGCTGCCACCAGGTGTAGCCATCGCTCACTTCCGGTCCGCCAACGACTTTAAAAACCTCGTCATCCATTGCCAGGAAGTTAATATCAGCACCCGTACCTGCAGCGGCTCGCATGCGCAGACCCAAACCCTGCGTCCCGGTCACCTTTACGTAGACGTTGATCCCAATAGCGCCATCCGGCAAAATAACCGGTACTTCTGAGGTAGGCGTGGGGAGTTCTGTTGGAACAATGACCGTGTTCGTTTGGGTTGGGGCAGGAATGACCGTCAGATTGTACTGGGGTGTAGCTTCGATGCGGGCAGCCTGGCGAACAGACATTGAAAAGATTATCCAGGTGATCCCAATCAATGCACCCGCAACCAACAGCACGCCAAGGATGCTTAAAGGGTGAATTCTGGGAGGGGGTTTGGTTTGCATAATTGGACTTTGCTAATTATATCAGTGCCTTGCCGTAAAGTTAGTCATACTGTTTCCAAAAAGTCTCTATAATGCGGAAGGTTTCACCAGGATTCTCAAAATGTGGCATCCCGCGGGTATGGCTGCTGCGAACAGCCCGCCAGTTTGAATGTTCTCGCACCAACATGGGAAGTGTATCGAACTTACGTTCCGGATCGTTATCAAACACCACCAAAACGGGTTTGGTGATCTTTTCATAGTATCGGGTGCGCACATCCGGCACGGAAAGTTTTCCGCAAAAGTACAGAATGGGTGCAAAGTGGGCTCCAGGCTGATGCGCCGACGTATAGGCAAGATCCACCAGGTCTGATGGAGGCATGTAGGTAAAGCGCTTTCGATAAAAATTCAGAATGCGAGCCCGGCTTGCGAGCAAATCATAAAAAGGTAGGCTCCAAAGCGGAACCTTCAGGTAAGACAAACTCAGATTCTGGATTTGCTCCCACCATTTGCTTTCAGAAATATGTCCCGTGTCTGGCATCTGCATCCCACTGGGATTGATCATCACGATCGATTTGAAAAGATCACTGTCCTGCTCGTCCGCCATAGCAACAAACTCAGCTGACTGTCCCATCACCAACACGTGCACAGGCTGACCAATCTGGTTGCGCACGAATTCCGAAATTGCAGCCTGATAGAGCAGAGGACGGTAGGGTCTGTCGGACTTTTCTGAGCCACCAAACCCGGGCAAGTCAAGCAGATAGACCTTGCGATAGGCACTGAATGCTTCAAAAACAGGCACCATGTCATGCCCACCAGCATACAAATGGATTCCATGTATAAGCAAAATCGGGGGTTGTTTGCTATCAACTTTGCTTTCGTAATAGTTTATTTTGCCTACTGTGTCCGATTCGAAGGTGTGGTGCTCAGCATCCAGCATGAGGTTCACCTTTGCATGGTGATCGATGTATTTTTTACTGTACAGGACCCAACCAGCTTTAAGTGCCAGTGTGAGTAATGCCAGGCTCCCCAGGCTCCAACCCACAGCTTTACTTTGTTCAGCCTTTTTTTTCGTCATCCAGACCTCCATTTCTTTTGTGGTCTGTTTCAATTATATATGAGAACATCCCAAGAAGTTTAACGTGTCACACGGCTGTGCCGTAATCTTCCGAATGGATTCTTCTGAGCTTATCGGACATCCGAAAACGGCGATTAGAATTGGAGGCTGCCACAATGGTAAAATCAAGCTCATGAACCGATCGCGCTACTCTCCCCAGCGAAAAAGATCTCACTCCTTGCGTTGGCTGCCAGCAGTTTTTGGCGGCTTATTCCTCCTGCTCGCGCTTATTATCGCAGTTGTCGATTATGTCCATTTTCAACAACCTCAGGCTGTTTATCCCCATGGGGTGAGTGTGGCTGGAATTCCATTGGGGGGGCTTGACCGGTCGCAGGCAGAAGCACGGCTTGCGGAAGCTTTTTCAGTGCCGGTTGAACTGCGCTATCGCCAAGCGCGCCTTCAATTCTCTCCAACAGAACTGGGCTTCAAACCCGACTATTCCGCAACTCTTTCTCAAATCGATGAACACCTGCCGAAAAGATCCTGGGTGAAGCATCTTTGGGGCAAGACCGAGGTTTCCAGCCCGTCGGACAACCCTTTGATCGCTGAGATTGACCTAAATCAGATTCAAACAACCCTGGAGCAGGTCATTTCCCAGCGCTACGATCAACCCGCCACCGCCACCCTGCCGATCCTTTACAGCACCAATTACCAGCCAGGGCAGGCTGGATATGCGCTGCGATCGTTACCCGCAACCGCAGAAGATATCCAGGCTGCCTTGCTCTCACCTGACCAGCGCATCGTGACGCTGGACGTCCAGGAAATCCCAGCCCTGCCGCTGGATCGTGCAAATCTTGAAATTTTCTTGAAGCAGACCATCCAGCTTGAAAATTTCAACGGCTTGATCGAGATTTACCAGCGCGACTTCACCAGCGGTGAGGTTATGCACATCGCGCTGCGCGCGAATCAGGCGGTGACCCCGGATGTAGCGTATTCTGCCGCAAGTACGATCAAAATTCCCATCATGGTCTCCGTCATGCGCCGCCTGGAGGAACCCCTCCCTTCCCAAGCGAGCAACTGGATGTTCCAGATGATTGCTGAGTCGCTTAACCCGCCAGCGGATGGGTTGATGAAAGCTTACCTGGATAACGATTCAGGACCTCTCATGGTCACTGCCGACTTGCGCGAGCTAGGCTATCAGAATACGTTTCTGGCAGGTTATTTTGAGCCGGGTTCGCCCCTGCTCGAAAGCATCACCACCCCTGCCAACCAACGCCGAGATATTTTCCTTGACCCCGATTTTTATAATCAAACTGTACCTTCTGAAACCGGCGATCTCCTCTGGAAGATCTATCGCTGCGCTAATCAGAACGAGCTCATATTCGACGGTCAGGTGACGGCATCGGAGTGTCAGCAAATGCTCAATTACCTGCTTGAGAACCGCATCCATGCCCTGATTGAAGCGGGTCTCCCTCCCGAGGGACGCGCCGCCCATAAACATGGCTGGACAAATGACCTCGATGGGCTGATCCACACCATCAGCGATTCAGCGGTGGTCTATACCCCTGGTGGGGATTATGTTTTAGTCATTTTCGCCCATACCGAAGAACAATTCCTTTACGACACAGCTAACCAGCTTTTTGCCAAGCTCTCTCAATCCATTTATAATGCTTATAACCCTGAACACCAGGCTGCCTGGTATGGTGAAAACTAAATCAACTGGGTTTTGGGCATAACAATGGACCTGATTCTGACGCACGAACAAACTGACCTCGACGGTCTCGCCTCGATGCTGGGGGCGCATTTACTGCGACCTGAAGCCATCGCTTTGCTCCCGCGCCAGATCAACCGCAATGGCAAAGCTTTCCTGAGGCGCTATGCCAATGATTTGCCCTTTTCGGATTACCAGGCGCTTCCTCACGAAACTATTAATAGCGTTTTCCTGGTGGATACGCAATCCCTGGTGACATTGCGCGGCATGAATGAGCAGACCAAGGTCTCTGTGCTCGATCACCATCCCCGCAAGGTTCAAATTCCCCCAGACTGGCAGGTTGAGCTGCACCTCACTGGTGCGTGCACCACGATTCTAGTCGAGAAATTGCGTGAATTGAATCTGGCACTGACACCGATCGAAGCTACTCTGATGCTGCTTGGCATCTATGAAGATACGGGATCCCTGACCTACAGCTGCACGACCGCGCGGGATGCCCGCGCCGTTGCCTTCCTGCTCGAGCAAGGTGCCGACCTCAACATAGCCTCTGTCTACCTCAATCCACCCCTGTCTAACGCACAACAGCAGCTTTACGACCGCCTGTTGAAAGACCTGGTTCAGTTGGACATCGAAGGGTATAGCATTTTGGTGGCAAAGGCAATTGCCAACGACCTGGATGATGAAATCTCTACCGTGGCGCATAAAATGCGCGAATTCCTCACCCCCGACGGACTGGTTTTGTTGGTCTCCACCCGCCAGGGAATTCGCCTGGTAGCCCGTTCCACCACCGATAACGTGGATATGGCACAACTGGCAATTCGTTTCGGAGGTGGAGGTCACAAGCGGGCTTCTTCTGCACTGATTCGCGAAGAAGGGCGTTCGAATGCGAAAATCACTGAAACTCAATTGTCCGAGGTGACACGCCGCGTGATCGAAACTCTCCCGGAAATTGTCACTCCCAGCATCAAAGTGGGGCAGATGATGTCGAAGAACCCTCTGACGCTCAGCCCGGATATCAGCGCGGCAGAGGCGGCTGAGTTGATGAAACGCTATGGATTTGAAGGCTATCCGGTGGTTGAGAACAAACAGCTGGTAGGGCTGCTCACCCGCCGAAATGTGGATCGCGCGATTGCTCACAACCTCAACAAAACCGCTGGAGATCTGATGACTGCCGGCTCGGTCAGCGTCTATCCGGATGATCCAATCTCAAAACTCAAGGAACGCATGGCGACGAGCACCTGGGGACAAGTGCCGGTTCTGGATCCTGAGTCGAATGAAATCATCGGCATTGTCACACGCACTGACCTGATCAGTACCCTTAACAATGATGATGAGCTGCCCACGCAAAATGAGATCGCTGATATGCTCTCTGAAGCACTTCCGCCCGCCCGCAAGGCTCTGCTCCACGTAATTGCAGATGAAGCATACGAGCAAGGCGTGCAAGCCTTCATCGTCGGGGGATTTGTGCGCGATCTATTGCTGCAATTGCCAAGTCAGGATTTTGACGTCGTGATCGAAGGGGACGCAATGATGTTTGCTGAACACCTCGCCCGACAATTTGGCGGACGGGTGGTGGCGCATAAACGCTTCGGCACAGCCAAGTGGATCCTGAACCAGGAGAGCCTGGAAGCTGCGCTTAAAGGCAACCAAACGGAGGGTTTTAGCAGGGCTGACCTCCCTGAGCACCTTGACCTGATCACTGCCCGTACTGAGTTCTACAACAAGCCCGCCGCCCTGCCCGTGGTGGAACGCAGCAGCATCAAAATGGATCTTCATCGCCGGGATTTCACCATCAACACCCTCGCTCTGAGGCTGGACGGAAGTTATTTCGGCAAAATTTTTGACTTTTGGGGTGGCTACAGCGACCTTCAGCAGAAAAAAATTCGCGTGTTACATGCTTTATCATTCGTGGATGATGCCACACGTATGCTCAGGGCAGTCCGCTTCGCCACCCGCTTCAATTTTGATATTGAACCCCAGACCCTTAGCCTGATAGAAGGCAGCCTGCCACTGCTGGCCGAAATCAGCGGCGCACGGCTGACACATGAATTTGAGCTAATCTTTAACGAAAGCAAAGCACCAGAGATGATCAGGCAGCTTGGTTTGCTGGGCATATTAGCCGCTATTCATCCCGCGCTGCCCTGGGACGATCCGTCCATTGATCGCCTGGCACGTGGGCTGACGGCACTCTCAAAAGCAGACATGAAGGTCACCCCGGAAGAAAAGCTGCAGATAATTTGGTGTCTGTGGCTGCAGGATTTGAATCCTGAAGCCTTGCAGGCTGTTGGTCGGCGCTTGCGCCTTTCCACGAAGTTGCTTGGCTGGATCGAACAAACCCGGGCATTGGAGCAATTGCTGCCCATATTGCAGGGGCAACGCCCCAGTCAGATCACTCAGAAACTCGAAGGCTTCCATGCCATCCCTATCCGTTCGATACTTGCCACCTGCGAAAAACCAGATTTACGCCAGATCCTGCAAATCTACCAGGATGAGTACAGGCATGTCCGCCCATTCACGACTGGTAAGGACCTGCAAGCCCTCGGCTTGCCTCCATCTCCCCGCTATGCGGCCATCCTGAGCGCGCTCAAACAAGCCTGGCTGGATGGTCAGGTAAAGTCTGAAGTGGAAGAAAAAGTTCTCTTACAAAAATTGCTGGAAAAAGAATGAACCACACCGCCACACTCGAGGCTGATTACACCATGCCCTCTGGTGAGCAGATTCACATTCGCCCGCTGGAAAAGGCCGATTTGCCAGGTCTGGAATGGGACGGGGAATATGCCCATTTTCGCAAACTTTACCAACAACATTATGAGAACAGCCTCAGTGGAAATACCCTGATTTGGATAGCTGAGAACGCCAACGCGGAGATAGTTGGTCAGGTGTTTTTGCTGCTGCTCTCACGTCAGCATGAACTTGCTGATGGGGTTTTCCAGGCTTACCTCTTTTCATTTCGCGTTAAGCCGGCTTATCGCGACCAGGGACTGGGCGGTTTTATGCTTGAAATGATGGAGGGATTTTTGCGGGAAAGAGGCTTCCGATTCCTGAGGTTGAACGTGGCGCGTACTAATTCCATGGCACGCCGGATGTATGAAAGACACGGATATCGGATAATCGGTTCTGATCCCGGTACCTGGCGTTACCCGGATCAGTATGGGCACTGGCAGACCTGCCATGAACCAGCCTGGAAGATGATCAAAAAACTATAAAAAAGCCCGGAGAATGACTTCGGGCTTTTTATCAGTTAGGAATTCTTTAAGCGTCTGGCGATTCAGGAGGTTGCCGGTCTTCAGGTGACTCAACAGGCTGATCCTCAGATTCCCCTTCAGGCTCTACTTTTATCTCGTCAGCCGGCAGGGCAGCTTGCACATCGTCGACGACTTTTACGTCCAGCACGACCGGTTTTACGTCCCGCAGCCAGCCATTCACAATCGCCTTGATCTCCTCATAGTCTGCTGAAGCGAGCAGTTTCGGGATCCCCATCACAGGTTGCTTGTCTTTGACCATCAATGTCAATCCATACTTGGATTCTTTCGCGTCCGTGATTTCGACACGAGGCAGAAATATTTCGGCGGCTTTTGGCTGCTTTTGCCTGATACCCGTTTCGTCTACGGTTAATTCATATTGATCCCAGATTGTTTGGCGCTGCCTTATGGCATTCCATCCAAAAAATGCAAACATCACCACAATCAATCCGAACATCAAAAAAGTGTTGGTGTTTACCCCCCTGCCTCGATACAAGAAGAAATTCAAAACCAACAAAACTACCAGGGTGATACTATACATCAAAATGATGTTGCGCTTTTGTTCTTTCAGTTTTTCCGGATCTAAACGATAACTTTTCATGCAAAACCTCTGTTTGGATTATCTATCATTATACTCGTATAATTTTCTCCATAGGCACAGCCATGAACAAAGCAGAGTTGGAAACGCATCGAGACCTCAATATTCCTGGACTCAATCGCAGACGGGTGGATGTTTGGCTGCCGGAAGCTTACAACGCTAATCCAAACCAGTCTTTCCCGGTTCTGTACATGCAGGACGGGCAAACTGTTTTCGATAGTTGGAAGAAAGGGATTCCAGGCTGGGAAATCCACCGGGCTATCTCGCGCCTTGCGGCAGAAGAAAAAATCTTTCCGCCGATCGTTGTTGCCATCTCCAGCACCCTCAACCGTGCAGGCGATTACCTGCCAGCTAAAGCGCTGAGCGACTTGGGCGAGTCTGATGTGTCCGCAGAAAACAGCCTTGTTGGAAAGACATCCACAAGCAATTTAATCTCCGACCTCTACCTCGAGTGGATGACCAGCACCCTTAAGCCAGCCATCGACAGTCGCTACCGTACCCTTACCGATCCGCAAAACACTGCCGTGATGGGGTCCAGCCTGGGCGGATTGATTTCGCTTTATGCTTTGTGCGAGAACCCCGAAACGTTCGGAAAAGCTGCCTGCCTTTCCACACACTGGCCGGCTGTTGGGGACGGAATGCTGGCCTACCTCGATGAGCACCTCCCCTCACCCGGTCAGCATAAACTTTACTTTGACTATGGCAGCGAGGGGCTTGACTTTGAGTACGAGCCCTGGCAAACCAAAGTAGATGCCCTCCTGCGCCAAAAAGGCTACCGCGAAGGTAAGGACTTTGCCAGTTGGTACTTTGCCGGCGAGGATCATACAACCACCGCTTGGAAGAACCGGGTCCACATCCCGTTGACATTCCTGTTCGGAACGATTGATCAATAGCCCCAATTTT
>WOZA01000159.1 GCA_011620505.1 Anaerolineaceae bacterium | reverse complement strand
ATGCGATTTGACGTCTTCAGTCTCTTCCCGGAAGTCTTTCAACCCTATCTTGATATCAGCATCCTCAAACGCGCGATCCAAAACAACCTGATCGAAGTTCACACCCATAACATCCGCGACTGGGCGACCGACAAGCACCACACCACCGACGATACTCCCTATGGCGGCGGCGGCGGAATGGTCATGAAACCCGAACCCATTTTCGCGGCGGTTGAGGATGTGCTCGGCGCTCCCCCAAACTGCCCGGTGATCCTGCTCTGCCCGCAAGGCAAGCGCTTCGACCAGCAAATGGCACGCGAGCTTGCCGCCTACGACCGCCTGGCACTGATCTGCGGGCGTTACGAAGCATTCGACGAACGCATCCGTGAGCACCTCGCCACCCACGTCATCTCCATCGGCGATTTTGTGCTCACCGGCGGCGAACTGCCCGCCCTGATCCTGATGGATGCCGTCGGTCGGCTGGTGCCCGGCGTGCTCGGGGACGAGGATGCGACCCAGGATGATTCTTTCTCATCAGACGGCTTGCTCGAATATCCCCAATGGACAAAACCAGCAGAATTTCGCGGGTGGGTCGTCCCGGAAGTGATGCAAAATGGCAACCTGGGTGAGCAGCTCAAGTGGAAAAGAGAGCAATCGCTGCTCAGGACGCTGATGTGGCGCCCGGATTTGTTGGAGAAAGTTGAGTTGAGTGAGAAAGACCGCAGGTTTTTGAAAAAATATCTTGAAGAAACGACGCATGATAATGATGCTGAAGTAAACGAGTAACAATGCTCCGCCCAGTCCCCCTGCTCTCACAATAGTGGAGGGGAGAGTGAGCGACCACCCAGTGTTACTCGATAAAGTAAACCAAGTAGAAACACTTAATAAATGGAGGAAATTATGATCGAGGAACAGAAGTTTAATTACGGTAAGCTTTTCTTAATTGGTTTTGGCTTTTTTGGTGTCAGCGTGTTGTGGAGCCTTTACAATACCTATGTTCCCATCCTGCTGGAAAGGAAGTTCTTGCTGGACTCAGCCCAGATTGGCTTCTTTATGTCCCTGGATAACATCGCAGCACTCTTCATTCAGCCGCCAGTCGGCGCGTGGTCTGACCGCCTGCGCACCAAACTCGGTAGACGTTTGCCTTTCATTTTGGTAGGCGCGCCGGTTGCCGCAATCGCTTTCGGTCTGGTTCCACTCGCGGCTTCCCTGCCAATCTTCGTAGCCTGCACCATCACGACCATCCTTGCGATGGCTTTCTGGCGCACGCCGGTGGTTGCATTGATGCCTGATGTCACCCCTTCAAGGTTGCGATCACAGGCTAACGGTATCATCAACTTCATGGGCGGGCTGGGTCTCGTGTTGGGGACCTCCGTCGGTTCAATGCTCGTCGCAAGGGGCGAGGCATATCCATTTTGGTTCGGGTCTTTACTGGTTTTGGTGGCAGCCGCACTGGTGCTCATTTTTGTGCGGGAACCCAAGGTGTACGAAGACAATCCAAATATTGAAAAACCGAATCTTTGGCAGAGCCTGAAAGAGCTATTCTCCAGCAAGCAAGCCGACGCAATCCGGATTTTTCTGGCTATCTTTTTCTGGTTCATTGCCTATAACGCCATCGAAGCTTTCCTTTCACTTTATGGTGTCAACCATCTCGGTTTGGATGAATCCGGTGCTGGCCAACTGATTACCAGTGTCGGCTTCTCATTCTTGCTCTTCTCCATCCCAGCAGGATTTATCGGCGCGAAACTGGGGAGAAAAAGAACCATCGGGATTGGGTTGTTGATCATGATTATTGTGCTTATAAGCGTTTATTTCCTTCCCAAAGAGACCCTCCTCCAGATGCATGGCAAGCTGCCTATCCTGGGGAACATCATGACCCTGACACTTTTCCTGCTCGCGGCTGGCATCGGCTGGGCATGCATCAATATCAACTCTTTGCCAGTGGTCGTTGATCTTACCGATGCGATTCACATCGGCACCTTTACTGGCCTCTATTACCTCTTTTCCACCCTGGCTGCGATTGCCGGGCCGAACATCAACGGATGGATTGTCAAGCTGACAGGCAACAATTACTCCTCGATCTTCATCATCGGACCGATCTTCATGCTTGCCGCCCTGATCTCGATCCTGGGGATGAAATCTGGCGAAGCAAAATCGGAACCGATCATTAAGTAAAAACTGGTAAAAAAAGACCGCAAATCCCACTTGCGGTCTTTGGTCTGCTGACTTATACTTAATTTGCTTTTACATACCGGTAATCCCCGGTAACAAATCGTTAATCTATAGAAGGAGATTAGGAAAAATATGACAAAAAAGTTGTTCGCCATCTTGTCCGTTTTAATCGTCGGCAGCATGCTACTCGGCGCCTGCACGACAGCCACCCCAACCGAGCCCCCCGTCGCATCTGAGGAGCCGGCCGCTAAGATCAAGGTTTGCCAGATCACCGATACCGGTGGCATCGATGACAAATCCTTCAATGCTACTGCGTGGAAGGGTATCACCGACGCCCGGGATCAGCTTGGTATTGAAGCCAAATACCTCGAGTCCAAAGAAGTTGCTGATTACGAGAAGAACCTCAATGCCTTCATTGAGGAAAAATGTGATCTGATCATCACCGTCGGCTTCCTCATCGGCGATGCCACCAAGGCTGCCGCTGAAGCCAATCCCGATATCAAGTTCTCCATCGTTGACTACAATTACGACCCCGCCATTGCCAATGTGACTGGCCAGATCTTCAACACCGATGAAGCCGCCTTCCTGGCTGGCTACCTCGCTGCTGGCGTCACCAAGACCGGCACTGTCGGCACCTTCGGCGGACTGCCCATCCCCACTGTGACCATCTTCATGGATGGTTTCTATAAGGGTGTGACCAAGTACAACGAAGTCAAGGGCACTGATGTAAAGGTCCTCGGTTGGGACCCCGCTACTCAGACAGGTTTATTCAGTAACTCCTTCGACGATCAGCAAAAAGGCAATGAACTTGCCAAGTCCCTCATGGACGAAGGCGCTGACATCATCATGCCCGTCGCTGGACCCGTTGGGTTGGGTGCTGCTGCCGCCATCAAGGAACGCGGTAATGCTTATCTGATTGGCGTGGACTCTGACTGGGCTCTCACCAGCCCCGAATATGCCGACATCACCCTGACCTCCGTCATGAAACTGATGGATGCCACCACCATGCAGGTCATCCAGTCTGTGATTGACGGTACCTTCGTCGGTGGTGATGTGGTTGGTACACTTGCCAACAACGGCGTTGCTCTCGCCCCATTCCACGAACTCGAAAGCCTTGTTCCTGCTGAACTCGCAGCTGAAATTGAACAACTCAAAGCTGACATCATAGCTGGAACGATCACACTCAAGTAAGTTGTTCGTATACAAATAAGGCTGGAAAATTTCCAGCCTTATTTTGTTTAAGCTTGTGGTAAGATTGACAAAATCACTGAGAATGGAACGGTATCAACTATGACCCCAATTCTTGAGTTAAAAGGGATTACCAAGCAGTTTCCAGGGGTTTTGGCCAATGACCATATCAATCTCTCCCTCAATAAAGGTGAAATTTTAGCCTTACTGGGGGAAAATGGTGCTGGCAAATCAACCCTGATGAACATTCTCTACGGACTTTACCAGCCGGATGAAGGGGAGATCCTGGTAAACGGCGAGAAGGTGACATGCAATTCCCCCACTGACGCGATCAACCATGGCATCGGCATGGTGCATCAGCACTTCATGCTGATCCCAGTTTTCACGGTGACTGAGAACGTGATGCTGGGCAATGAGGCTGTGAAGCAAGCCGGTTTTTTGGATCGTAAAAAAGCAGCTGATCGCATTCTGGAAATCTCGAATCACTATAACCTCGAGGTGAATCCGGATGACTATATTCGGGATTTGCCTGTGGGAGTTCAACAGCGGGTTGAGATCATCAAGCTGCTCTATCGTGAGGCGGATATACTCATTTTTGACGAGCCGACCGCTGTTCTGACACCCCAGGAAGCTGATGAATTATTCAAGATCATGCGTTCACTGGTGGCACAGGGGAAGTCGATCATTTTTATCACGCACAAGCTGCGCGAAGTAATGGAAATCGCGGATCGCGTCGTGGTAATCCGGCGTGGCGCGGTAGTAGGTGAAACAACTCCCGCTCAAGCTGACAGACAATCTTTGGCAGCCATGATGGTCGGCCGTGCGGTGGACCTCGAGGTGAACAGGACGGAGTGTAAACCAGGAGAGTTGGTTTGTTCCGTCGAGAACATGATGGTGGTTGACAAGTTCAACAATGTTGTCGTTGATGATATCTCGCTTGAGGTTTACTCCGGAGAGATCGTCGGGGTCGCCGGGGTGCAGGGCAACGGTCAAACAGAACTGGTAAACGCGATTACGGGTCTGCAAAAAACTTTATCAGGCAAAATCACGCTTCTTGGTCAGGATGTGACCAAGGGTTCTCCGAGACAAATTACGGAATTAGGCACTGCGCACGTACCTGAGGACCGCCAGGCGGATGGTCTGGTGCTGCCATTCCCGGTGGCAGAGAATTTGGTGCTGTGCACTTACTACAAAGAGCCATACGCCAAGGGTGTGATTTTGCAGTATCCCGTGATCCTGGAGAACGCCGAAAAACTGATTGAGGACTTTGACATCCGTACACCGAGTGCCTTTACGCCGGTAGGGTCTCTTTCTGGCGGGAACCAGCAGAAAGTAATCATTGCGAGAGAACTATCGCGTCCGATCAAGTTTTTGGTCGCTTCACAGCCGACGCGCGGCTTGGACGTGGGCTCGATTGAATACATCCACAAGCGCATCATGCAGAAACGCGATGAGGGCTGTGGTGTTTTATTGGTTTCACCTGAGCTGGATGAAATCATGGAGCTGTCCGATCGGGTGGCGGTGATGTACAGGGGCAAAATTATTGCAATTGTACCGAACAAGGGCATTACGAAAGAGTACATCGGTTTGCTGATGGCAGGGGTCGTGCCAGAAGAACCGATTCAGTTCGATGAGTCTACGGTTGTGGAAGCGACCTTTTAGATTGTCCGGATGGCTATAACATGAGCGAACAAAAGAAAGATTTAGGGCAAGAGATCCTCAAAGAAATAAACCAGGATCAGCCAACTGCGGAACATGTCAGAAAGCCTTTCCTGGGTAAGGCCGCCATTCCGCTTTTGGCAATTGTGACCGGCTTGATCATCGGAGCTTTGATGATCGCGGTAACGAGTCAGTCGGTTTACGCGGCGTTTGGCGAGTCAGTCGGAAACGGTTTCGCGACTGCTTTTTCTGAAATTGGCACAGCTTATAAAGCGCTTTTCACCGGCGCAATTGGCGACCCGGTCCGCATGATCAATGCGGTGAAACTGGGTGATGCCAAAGAAATCCGGCAGGCATTCAATCCTTTCCTCGAGAGCCTGGTGCAATCGACTCCGTATATTTTTGCGGGTCTGGCAGTAGCTCTGGGCTTCAAATCGGGTCTATTTAATATTGGTGTGGAAGGTCAGCTCTTCATTGGAGCTGCCTGTGCAACCTTTGTAGGCTACTCGATTACCGGTTTACCTGCATGGATCCATATGCCGCTGGCGTTTCTGGCAGGCGCGCTCGGCGGTGCGCTGTGGGGGTTTGTGCCTGGCTTTTTGAAGGCCAAAACCGGCGGGCACGAGGTAATCAATACCATTATGATGAACTGGATTGCTTTCCGCCTGACGGAATGGCTGCTTTCAGGTCCGATGACCCGCCCCGGTTCGGGCGGCATGCCAATCAGCCCGGTAATCCAGAAAACAGCGGAGATCCCGCAATTTTTCCAGGCGCCAATCCGCTTCCACCTGGGATTTTTCATCGCGCTGGCGGTGGCTTATCTGATCTGGTGGCTGCTATTCAAAACGACCTGGGGTTTGAACCTGCGTATCGTTGGCACCAACCCGCGTGCAGCACGTTATGCCGGGCTGAGTACATCGAAATCGATTATCCTGGCTATGTCCCTTTCAGGAGCACTGGCTGGTATGGCAGGCGCCGTGCAGGTATTGGCAGTTAACCGCAGTATGGCACTCGGTCTTTCATCAGGATACGGTTTTGACAGTATCGCGCTGGCTTTGATTGGTAACAGCCACCCTGTGGGAGTTGTCCTCGCCTCAATTCTGTTTGGCACCCTTCGCAACGGAGCGACGCGTATGATGGTGGTTTCTTCCATCCCGATTGATATTGTGGATGTTATTCAGGCAATTATCCTGATGTTTGTAGCTGCTCCGGCAATCATTCGCTCCATCTACCATCTACGCAAGCCAAAACAAGAAGAACAGCAGATATTCCTGAGTGGTTGGGGAGGTCAATCATGACGACAAGTTCCCGCGTTATCGAACACAAACGTATAGAAGAGATTTCTTCCACCAGGAAGACCGTAATCGGGATTATGGAAATCCTGATTGGGTTGCTGATCTTTTTTGTTTTCGCCGCAAACACAACCGCGGAAACTCTCACTAAATTTGTGATGACACCTGGCGGAATCGACCAGGGTTTGATGGCGGACTGGATCTTGCCCTCGAAAACCACGCTGATAATCCTTGCGGCATTACCGTTGGTCATAGGAGTTTTCCAGTTGATCAGGGGTTTCAAAAAGTGGACCAACCTGATGATTGGGATCTGCGCACTGTTCCTGATCTTTGCGTTCCTGGTTTGGCAGGCGGCCGGCAAGCAGCTCAACCTCGCCGGGATGCTTTCCAGCGCGGTCCTGCTGGCGGTACCGATCACATTGGGCGCGTTTTCCGGTATCCTTGCCGAACGTTCCGGTATCATCAACATTTCGATTGAAGGCATGATGCTGATGGCTTCCATGGTTGCAGCGATCGTCGGAAGTGTTACAAAAAGTCCATGGCTCGGGCTGTTGGGGGGCATTCTGTCCTCGATCGTATTAGCCCTGATCCTGGGTGTGTTATCGATCAAATACAAGGTTAACCAAGTCATTTCCGGTACCGTGATCAACATCTTCGCAACTGGGTTGACAGCTTTTATCTCGCAAAAATTCCTGCAGCACATCGAGGGGCTCAATAACCCCCAGATGTTCACACGTGTTCCACTGCCAGGACTTGCGAATATTCCGCTGATTGGTCCGATCCTGTTCAACCAGAATATCTTTGTTTACCTGATGTTTGTCATCTTGATCGTGCTGCAACTGGCGCTGTTTCAAACACGCTGGGGACTGCGCCTGCGCAGTGTGGGTGAGCATCCTAAAGCAGCAGATACTCTGGGCATCAACGTTATTCGAACCCGCTATATGGGCGTGATCTTGAGCGGTTTGGTGGCTGGCATTGCTGGTGCATTCTTTACCCTCGGCTCGGTTGGAAGGTTCGACGAAGGAATGACAGCCGGTAAAGGCTTCATCGGCCTGGCAGCCATGATCTTTGGCAACTGGATGCCCATTGGCGCGATTGGAGCTGGTATGCTGTTTGGTTTTGCTGACGCGATTGGCTCCAAGCTCTCCCTGCTCGGCAGTGCCATCCCACCGCAATTCATGGCAATGGCGCCTTATCTCATCACCATGATCGTTCTGGCTGGCTTTATCGGCAGGGGGCAAGCCCCAGCTGCTGAAGGCGAGCCCTACGAAAAAGAGTGACCTCGCTTTATCAAACGCCCCATCTCATGGACGGGGCGTTTTTTTCTTTAACCTGAGCCACTTGATGGACCAACACAGCCAGGCAAGTCCAATTTGGCTCTCGTTCCACCTTGAAATTAGTTGGTCACAGGTTCCTTACGTGATGCTGAATTACAGGTAAAAGCCTCTATCCGTTTTCGCCGGGAACTAAATCATCCACTCGCCATCTTGCAGCAGAACAACTTCTGTTCCATCCGCTTTGATGCCGGTTACAGTCACGTCCTTGCTGCCAACCATGAAGTCCACATGGATGACCGAATCATTCATACCCAACTTGCGATTTTCTTCCTCGCTGCGTTCCGTTGCGCCTTCAAGGTTTTCGCTATAAGCTGCCCCCAGGGCGAAATGGCAGGAAGCGTTCTCGTCGAAAAGTGTGCTTTTGAAGAGGACACCGGTATTGCTGATGGGGGAATTATCCGCCACCAATGCGATTTCGCCCAGATGCTTTGCGCCTTCGTCCGTTTTGAGCAGATCATCCAATATCTGTTTGCCAACCGCAGCGTCGTAATCCACCACTGCGCCGTCTTTGAAGGTGAAATGAAAATCATCCACGAGTTGTCCGCGTACGGACAGCGGCATGGTGGCGCGCAGAGTGCCATCCACCCGGTCGGCATCGGGCATGCTGAAGACCTCTTCGGTCGGGATATTGGGGAAGAAGCGATCGCCAGCTTCACTGAAGCCGCAGCCGCCTTCCCAGATGTGATTCTTCACCAGTCCGACCATCAGATCAGTGCCCGGACCCTTGTAGTGCACCCGGTCAAAGCGTGCTTCATTGAGGAATTTGCGATGGGCTTTGAGCCTGCTATCATGCTCTTCCCAGGCAGCGATAGGATCTTCCTGGTCAATCCGGGTGGCAAGGAAAATGTTTTCCCACAGTTTTTGCATTGCTTCTTCTTCTGGCATCCCAGGGAAGGCCGCTTCAGCCCAGGCTGGGCAAGCAACAGCAACAATACACCACTTCACCTTGTTTTGCATGGTGTATTTCATGGTGCGTTTGCTTGCCATACCGGCAACCTTCTGCCACTGAGCAATCCGTGCTGGATCCGCGGGTTTGAGCAAGTCAGGATTAGGCGCAATGATGCTGAGAACATGGTGGTTGTCCAGGAAAAGTTTTTCGGTAAAATCCACCAGGTACTCCGGATAGGTTTCAAAGCTTTCCGCGGGGGCTTCCAGGAAGCGGTCGAGAGTGATTACGTCGTCATTGAACATCAACTGGATGTCGCCAACACCTGCCTGATAAGCTTTTTTAGCGACCAGGCGTGCCAGTGGCAAGGAGTGTTCGCTGAGGCGAATGGCGAGGTTATCACCAGCGTGCAGATTGAGCCCGATCCGAACGATCAGGTCAGCATATTTTTCCAGATTCTTGTTTAAGTCCATAGTTTTTTGTTCCTCCGATAGATATTGTATTATCAAAGGCCAAACGATGGGAGATTCTGACAATATTCGAAAAACAAACCACGAAAAACAAACCAAATAATTGACGCCTGTCGAGAGGATATGGTATTATAGGTAGTAAATACGCCGAATGATTATTCGTCTGTCACCGTTGATTTAAGTAAGGAGAATAAGAAGATTAGTAGTAAACAAGATTATCGTATTAATGAACGCATCCGCAGCGACAAAGTTCGCCTGGTGGACGAAAACGGAGAGAACGTCGGGATTGTCCCCATTGAGACCGCTCTCCGCCGTGCCAACGAAGCTGGTTTAGACCTGGTTGAAATCGCTCCCAATGCGGACCCACCAGTAGTCAAAATCATCAACTTCAGCAAGTTCCTTTACGACAAAGAGAAAAAGGAACGCGAAGCCCGCAAAGCTCAGACCAAAATCGAGATCAAAGAGATCCGCCTGCGCCCCAAGACCAGTGATCATCACCAGGGTTTCAAGGTGCGGGATGCCCGCCGCTGGCTGGAGGACGGCATTAAAGTGCGCGTCACCATCCGCTTCAGAGGGCGCGAGATCACCTACCCCGAATTGGCGCTGGAAGATTTGCGTGAAATTGCCGAGGAGCTGAAGGATGTTGGTGAGATTGAACAACCGCCCAACATGGAAGGCCGCACGATGTTCATGATGCTGACACCAAAAAAGAGTTAATTCGACACCAGTTGAGGCGTGCCAAGTCAAAAAATAATGTCACCGAAACAAAGTACTCGACAAACCTACGTAAAATAGATACTGTACGAATATCGATTAGCTACCGCAGCGTGCCCGGCCAGCGTAGACCAGAGTTCGTCAGGTCGGCTGATTTGCAGAGCCCGCCGCACAAATGATACGGATTCAGGATTTTGACTCATAACCTGAAGGTCAGAAGTTTGAATCCAATCCCCGCTACTAAAGTCAAACCAGAGTCCGTCGTCTTTAAAAGGGTGCTGCGCGAGGATCTGGTTTTTTATTACTCCGGCAAAATGCGGTATGAACCGCAGTTCGCCAGGCTTGTCAAATGTAATAATGATGCTATGGGCAGGGTTATCGTGTACACTATTTAACCTGACTACTTAAATCGATTTATTGATAGAGGAGGCCATAATGGAAGACCACACACAACATTCTTCAAAACATGAAGATTCAGAATCAAAACCATCGATACCACAGGCTGAAGATGCCACTCGCGGCAGTGGAGAAAGCCATGGACAGTATGCGGGAGAAGCGCCCATGATTGAAACAACTAACAAGACCATGCATCTGCAAGACGAAGATCATGCTACTCCAAAGGGAATGGAATTGACGAGTAAACACGAAAATCATTACTTCAGGTTGCTGATTATGGCAGCTCTTTCATTTGTATCTATGTACATCCTAATGTATGCCATGGTCAACACATTTAGCAATGTGTTAAACAACTTGAACGAGGTCTTTATGGCCGGGCTCATGACAGTTCCCATGGTCGTGATCGAGTTGATTGTGATGGGGAACATGTACCCAGACAAGCGGCGTAATTTTGCCATAATTGCGACCAGCATCGTGGTCGGTTTGCTCCTTTTTATGTTTATTCGGCAGCAGACCGGCATCGACGATAAACAATTCTTAAGATCGATGATCCCGCATCACGCGGGAGCTATTCTGATGTGCCAGCAAGGGACAATCACTGACCCAGAAATTCAACAGCTTTGTGAAACGATCATCTCCGGCCAACAGCAAGAAATCGACCAAATGCGAGGGATATTAGAACGCATAGAG
>WOZA01000058.1 GCA_011620505.1 Anaerolineaceae bacterium | reverse complement strand
AAGATTTCTTTGGCACGATCGAAGGTGGAGGGACCAAGTTCATTTGCGCCGTCGCTGACGAACACAATGCCATTCTGCGTGAAATGCGCGTACCCACCGCCCTCCCCCAGGAAACGCTCACAGCCTGCGCCGATTTCTTCCTCCAGGCCCAGCACGATCTCGGCGAGCTAACCGCACTCGGCATTGCCTGCTTCGGTCCGCTCGACCCCCGTCCCACCTCCTCGACGTACGGTCACATCCTCGCCACCCCGAAACCCGGCTGGGAAAATACCGATGTCCTCGGTTTTTTCCGAACAGCTTTGAGCACTCATTTGCCAGTCGGCTTTGACACGGATGTTGATGCTGCAGTGCTGGCTGAATCCCGTTGGGGTGCCGGGAAAGGCTTAAGGAATCTTGTCTATCTGACGATTGGCACCGGTATCGGCGGAGGTGCCCTGGTCAATGGCCAGCTTCTTCATGGCTACGCGCACCCAGAAATGGGTCATATCCTCCTCCCCGTCCACCCGGCTGACATCTCCTTCAAAGGTGTTTGCCCATTCCACGGCACCTGCCTGGAGGGTTTGGCTTCCGGACCCGCCATCGAGGCTCGCTGGAATCAACCTGCCGCCAGCTTACCTCAAGATCATCCCGCGTGGGAGCTCGAAGCTCACTATCTTGCCCTTGGCCTGGTGAATATCTGCTTGACCCTTGCCCCTGAGCGCATTATCCTCGGCGGTGGGGTCATGAACCAGAGCTTTCTTTTCCCCATGATCCGCTCAGAATTGACCCGACTGCTTGGCAACTACCTGAGACTGCCTCAAATTGCCGATATGGAAAACTACATCGTCCCCACCGGTCTTGCGGGTATCGCCGGTCTCTATGGCGGCCTTGCGCTTGCCCACCAGGCACTCCAAAACCAGCAATAATCCTGATTTCACCCGACCGTCATCTTAAAAGACAACAAAAAAGTCATCATCCAATCATCGCGACCGGACCGTCGTGGCAGACAAGCCAGCCCCCAGGCAGCCCTAACCGTTGACAGAGTTCTTCAGGCAGCTCACACGAGCCGCAGAGACCCACGCCGCAGCGCATCAACGCCTCAAACGAAAGCTGCGCTGGCAAACCCCTTCGCTGACACAAATCCGCAAGTGCCAGGAGCATGCCGGTCGGTCCGCAGGCATAAAGGCAATCGGGTTGAAACGCGTCAATTGTCTCCTCCACCACTTCCGTCACCAATCCCTGGCTCCCCTCAGATCCGTCCTCAGTGGCTACGCGCAGATAACATCCCAGACTCGTCAACCGGTCGACCAGAATCAGGTCCGCCTTCGTCTTCGCTCCCAGGCACGCCATCACCTCCCCCCCCTGCTGTAAAGCCTCCTGTGCCAAAAAAGAAAGCGGCGCCGCCCCATAACCTCCCCCGACAAGCAGATATTTGGAACCCCTCAAATCAAAACCATTCCCCAGGGGACCCCGAAGCCAGACCCGGTCGCGCGCCTGCAAATTCACCATTGCGTGGCTGACTGGACCCACATCACAAATCGTCAATGCCAGCGGGATGTTCGCATGGATGCTGAAAGGTTTCTCCCCAATCTCCGGCAGCCATGCCATTACAAACTGCCCCGGTTGGGCTTCGGGGAGTCTGTCGTTAAGTAAAAGTGTATGGGTGGTCTCGTTTTCGCGCAGGACGTTCGCCACTCTGTATGGGCGCATGATCCCGCCCAAGGAACGATGGTTAACCGTCGTTTTCATTTTGGGGGCAGCGCCTTGCCGCGCATGCTTGCCAGGTCAGGATAGCTTTCCTGGGTCATAAACGCCTCAAGCTCGCTCTTGATGCGGCTGAACACCGCCGGCCCCTCCAGCGCAACGGCCGACCCCACCCCCACCAGGGTCGCCCCAGCCATGATCATTTCCGCCGCATCCAGCCCGCAGCTGATGCCGCCCGTCCCAATGATTGGAACGCTGACCATTTGCGCAATTTCCCAAACTGCTTTCAAGGCTACCGGCTTGATCGCCGCGCCGCTCAGGCCACCGGTTGCATTTTTGAGCACTGGTTTTCCGGCATAGGCATCGATCAGCATCGCGGGCACAGTATTAATTGCCGTGATCGCGTCCGCGCCTTCAGAGACCACTGCTTGCGCGATTCTGCCGATCTCCGGCACGTTTGGCGCAAGCTTGATGCTGATGGGCAGTTTGACCGCTTTACGCACCGCCGCCGTCACTTCAGCGGCGCTTTTTGCGGTTGCTGAAAACGGGGTGCCAAATTCGCTGCCAACATTCGGGCAGGAGATATTGACTTCGATGAGATCGGGTTCCGCCTCCGCAATGACACGTGCCACCTCGCCAAAAGCTTCCACAGACGGCGCGAAAAGCGAAGCAAAAAGCGGCACACCCAAGGCTCGCAACCGTCCGCGGGTTTCACGCAAGAGCGGGACTTCCTCCCGGCAGCCCGGGTTGGTCAGACCAATGGCATTGATCACTCCCCCGTTCCAGGCCAGCGTCACCGGGTTGGCGTGCCCGGTTCGCGGCTCGGGTCCAGCGCTTTTGCTGGTTACTGCGCCGGCACCTTCGCGCGCGCAGCGCTGCATGACGCTGGCGGAGGTTCCCAGGATGCCGCTGGCAACTACCAGGGGATTTTTCATCTGGATTCCCAGTAAATCAACCGCGAGCGATGCTTCCATCCTACCCTTCCACCAGGTAAGTCTTGACCATGAGGTGGATCTCAGCGCTGATCTTGCCGCCCTGGTACAGCCGGTCAAGGATCTGGCTGAATGTCAGCACAGGATGAACTGAAATTCCTTTATCAGCAAGGCTGGCAACGCCGCCCTGCTCCCGGTCCACCAGCACCACTGCCTGATCCGCCACCAAACCCACCGCGGATAGGGCATCGGCAGCTGTCAACAAGCTTCCGCCGCTGGTAATCACATCTTCCACCAGCACGGCCCTCTGACCAGGTTCAAACACACCTTCCACCTGCTGACCTGTTCCATGCGTTTTGGGCTCCTTGCGCGAGTAAACCATGGGCTGCTTCAGCTTAGAAGCCGCGATGGAGGCAATCGGCAAAGCAGCATATGGCACGCCAGCGATGTAGTCGTACTGGAGCTTCAACAACACATCAACGTAAGCTTCCACGGCCAAATCGAGCACCGAGGGGAACGAAACCAAGCGGCGCAGGTCGAGGTAAACAGGGCTCTGCTTGCCGCTAGCCAGGGTGAAATTACCAAACTTCACACACCCGGTATCAAACAACCCATCAATCAGTTCACCATAACCCCGTTTTTCTAAGGTCTCAGCCCCAACTGCAACGGGAGTTGGCTCAGACCTGGCGGCAGCCAGCTCGCTGCGGATCTGGTTGATCTCATCGCGAAGCGCGGCAGCTGCTGCCCTGGGGTCAGGCGCGTTCATGACCGAGCGGGAAACCGGCACAATCATCCCCAGTCCATCCTTGCGCAAGCCTGCTTCCAGCGCCAGTCTCAGGTCCCCTCCCTGAGCTCCTACCCCGGGTGCAAGGATCCACGCCTCAGGGCAAATCTCCCGCACTCTTTCCAGGGCTTCGGGCCTGGTTGCCCCCACCACCAACCCAATCTGTCCCGGATTGCCCCAGGTCTGCGAGATGCGCGCCACCAACTCAAACAGGGGTGGATTACCGTGCTGCTGCACCTCCGCTGCACTGGGGTTCGAGGTCTGCACCAGCACGAAAACTGCTTTTTCGGGGTCTTCAACAAAAGGTTGAATAGCATCCCGCCCGAGGTAAGGCGAGAGTGTGACCGCATCTGCCTTAAACCATCGGTAGCAGGCTTTGGCGTAGGCTTCTGCCGTCGAGCCGATGTCTCCCCGCTTGGCATCCAGCAACAGTGGGATATCCTCCGGGATCTCCCGGACGATATCCTGGAAGGCCCGCAAGCCTTTAGGACCAAATTGCTCATAAAAAGCAATATTTGGCTTGTAACAGCAAACCAGATCTTTCGTCTGGTCAATCAAATCGCGCGCCCAGGTGAGCAGGCGACTGTAGAGATCCTCGCCCTTAGGCAGGACCGCCTCCGTTGGATCCATGCCCACACATAATAAACTGTTATTTCGTTCGATTGCCTGGTTGAGTTTGGTGACAAAGTCCATCTCGCCTCCGGTTAGCTTGCTTTCGTTAATTGTAAACGACACTGCCAGAACAGGCTGCTTCAGGCTTGCCCAAGGACGGCTGCCAGTAGCGCCATGCGAATATAGAGCCCATTTTGCACCTGGCGGAAGTAAGCAGCTCGCGGATCTTTGTCGATCGCGTAGGCAATTTCCCCCACACGGGGTAATGGATGCATCACGATCATTTTTTCTTTTGCCTTTTGCATCAGTTCGGCGTCAATGTTGAAGTATCCCTTCACTTCGTCATACTGTGCCAGGTCGGTGAAGCGTTCTTTTTGGATGCGCGTCACGTACAACACGTCGGTATTTTCAATGACCTCTTCCACGCGGCTGAATTCACGCACATCCATCTTTTTGTCGATCAGCGTGTTCATCAACTCCAAGGGAAGACGCAGTGTGTCGGGGGAGACATAGCGCAGGGAGACATCATATTTAGTGAGCAACTTGGTCAGAGAATGCACGGTGCGACCGTATCGCAGATCACCAGCCATTGAGATGCGCAGCCCATCAATGGTGCCGAGTTCACTCTTGATTGTATACAGATCAAGCAGCGCCTGGGTGGGGTGCTCCCCTGCACCATCGCCAGCATTGATGATGGGCACCTTGACATACTTGGCTGCTGTGGAACTTGAGCCAATTTCGGGGTGGCGCAGCACAATCACGTCGCAATACTGCTCCAGGGTGATCATGCTGTCGATTAGACTTTCGCCTTTGGACACGGACGAATATTGAATGCCTTCTGTAATCGGGATCACCTTGCCCCCCAGGCGTTCCATGGCAGCGATGAAGGAGGAGCTTGTGCGTGTTGAGGGTTCATAGAAAACACAAGCCAGGGTGTAGCCTTTCAACAGGTCACAGGTACCCCACTTTCTGCTCATTGCCTGCATTTCATCCGCGCGGGCGAATATATAGTCAAGGTCATCCTTGCTGAATTGATCCACCGAGAGAACATCCCGCTGGAAGAAACCGTTGGTGAAGCGCGGTTTGCGTTCGAAACTATCCAGATTGAAGAGAGGTGTGTAATTACCGTTTTCCATGTTTACTCCGTGTCAATAATCTATGAATTCGGCGGGTCGATGACCTTACCGTTAGAAACAACTTCTTTGCCGCGCAAAACGACCTGGCGGATGGCGCCGGTCATGCGCATACCCTCAAAAGGTGACCAACCACATTTGGTATAAAGAGGATGGTCGGGGAAGATGTAACTCCGCGCAGGGTCCACCTCCACCCAGGTGTCAGGTTGAGTTGGCAGATGGAAAATACGCGTGGGGTTCGTATGCAGCAGTTGGATCAGCGTTTCGAGGCTCAACCGTTTTTGCGAAAGGGCGGTTAGCATCAAAGGCAGCGTGGATTCGAGACCGGGGATGCCTGGCGGGATTGGGTTTGGACCGATCCGCCCCGGATTCTGGCGCCATTCCGCTTCCGTCTTGTATCCTTGTTTCTCCCACTGAGCATGCGGGGCGTGATCGGAGGCGATACAGTCGATCGTGCTGCCCAGATGCTGCCAGAGGGCGTCTACGTCCACTTGGCTTGCCAACCGCGGGCGCATGTCGGCATAGGGGCCCAGCCTAAGGGCATCTGCTTCAGTCAGGAAGAGGTGATGCGGGGTCACTTCGCAGGTAACCGGCAGCCCTTCAGCCTTGGCTTTGGCGATCAGTTCGATTTCGTCCTTACGCGAAACATGACAAAAATGGATTGGCTTGCGATACAGCGCCGCGAGCGCGATGCCCACCGCAATGGATTCCTGCTCGGCGTGGAGGCAAATGGGCTTGCTCGCTGGCCAGAGCTCCATGATTTTCTGGAGAGCTTCCAACCCCTGAACGCGCAAGGGACCATAAGTCTGATCGAGGTACAGCTTGAGGGCAATGGCTGAATGGGAGAGAGCAGGCAGTTCAGCGATGTGTTCTGCCGAGCCCCCTGCATATAAAAAAACATCGCACAGGCTGTGGCTTTCTGCCAACTGCTGAGCGATGCTCCAGTTTTCCGCGGTGACCAGCGGTGGGTTTGTGTTGGGCATTGCGAGAAGAGTAGTAAAACCTCCTGCCAATGCCGCCATTGACCCCGTTCGAAAATCTTCCTTGTGTTCCCCTCCAGGCGTGCGGAGGTGGACGTGCGCGTCAACCAGACCCGGCAATCTCATTATTGAGTCCTTTTGTGCTGGAATTTAAATCTATTTATTATATGCCCAGCTCTCAAAACCCGTCAAGGTTTTTGCTAATTCTTCCAGATAATTGATTGTTAGAAGAAGTCAGGGGCAAGACAACCAGCTCACACATCCATCCGGAGAAAATGTCTATCCAGAGTAAAAAAAGACCAGGAGCCTGCTGAGGTTCCCGGCCTCAAATTGCATGAGGATTCATGCTATTTTAACGGAGTGTCTGGCGGCAAATCCTTGGGGATATCGGTCCGATAAATCGGGCCTCCCTCAACTGCTGGTTTGGGGTGAGTCTTTTGGGTTTGCACGGTATCCGCGCAGGGATCAGGTGGATTCATTTGTGGATCTTCGTCATTTGTTGGGTTCGGCTTTTTCATGGTCAACTCCTGTTTCGTTTACCAACTATAAATTCTAACAGAAACTGCCCAGCTTTATAACCTTCGTACAATCTCCTCTGTGTTCTGCTGCGCCAGCACCTTGTTCAACCGCTCTGTACCAAAGGTCAGCATTAGTGCCAGTAGGAGCAACCCTAATGGATAGAGTTGCAAACCAAAACGATCGACGATTAATCCCAATAGTGGTGGCATCAGTGTCAGTCCGCAATAGGCGATTGCCATCTGTATCCCCATCAGACTGGCGGAATTTTCTGCCCCAAAACGGCGTGGGGTCTCGTGCAATAGGGTCGGATAAATCGGAGCACATCCCAGACCGACGATCATCAGACCTACGAGGCTAAGGATCGGAAAAGGCAGGAACATCAGGCCAATCCCCAGTAATATCATCGCCTGACCACCCCGGACCAGGTTTTTTGCGTCAAAATGGGATGAAAGAAAACCGTTCAGAAATCTCCCCACAGTGATCCCAAGATAGTAAGCTGAAGCTCCTCCAGCCGCCAAAACCCTGCTAAGTCCGCGCTGATCCACCAGAAAACTGGCTGCCCATAGCCCGGTGCTGGCTTCAACCGCGCAATATGCAAAGAATGCCACCAGGTTTGGCGTCAACCCGCGGATCTTCCGTATCTTCCCTCCACCTGAGGCGGTCTGCGGTGAGGCTGGGGTGGGAAAACGCTGCCAAAGGGGCAGGGAGATGGCAAGCAGCGCCACCAATATAAACTGAACGATTGCGACCGTGCGGTAGCCCATTTGCCAGCGACCGGTTTGGTTGAGCATGAACGCCATAATCAAAGGACCAGCCGTGGCGCCGATACCCCAAAAGCTGTGAAGCCAGTTCATGTGCCGCGCCGCGAAATTGCGCGCAACAAAATCATTTAAAGCAGCATCCACTGCGCCCGCACCCAAGCCCAGGGGCACCGCAATGAGGCACAGCCAAAGATAGTTTGGACTGAATGAATACCCCAGCAGTGCCAGAGCCGTCATTAACACGCTCATAAGCGTCAGCTTCCCGGTGCCAAGCCGGTGGATCAGCATGCCGCTAAAGAGGCTTGAGACGATGGTACCCCCTGAAACAATCATCGAGACCAACCCTGCCCCGGCCAGGGGTAAGCCAAGTTCGCCCTGCATGACCGGCCAGGCTGCCCCAAGCATCGAATCGGGCAGCCCAAGGCTGATAAAAGCAATGTAGATGACGATGAGCAGCAAAGTGGTCATGGAAGAAACTCGCGCTGATTTTACCTCATTAAGCCCGCGGATTGTCAAACTTAACGAAAGAGACCCCGGTGATGCCGGGATCTCTTGATTGACAAAAACCTATTTAATCGTGGAAAGGAAGAAGGGTAGCGTCATCTGTTCAATCTGAGTCAGTTGCTCCTCAAAGAAGTTCACGTGTTCTTCTTCATCTGCCAAAATTGCGTCCAAGAGCTCCTTGGTGCCGTTGTCCTTCTCAGTGATAACCAGTTTGATTGCGTCGTTGTACTTTTTCACTGCATCGGTCTCCAGCATGAGGTCATTCTTGAGCATCTCGTCCACGGTCTTGCCGATGCTAATAACTTCCAGCTCACTGACAATCGGACGACCTTCCAAAAACAGGATGCGCGCGATCAGCTTCTCAGCGTGCTTCATCTCCTCGATGGCTCTATGCTGCTCAGCGTCTCCCAATTTGGCATAGCCCCAATCTTCGTACATTTCAGCATGCACCATGTACTGGCTGATGGCTGTCAATTCTTCGCGCAGCAAAACATTTAATGTTTCAATAACTTTTTCGGTGCCTTTCATGTATCCTCCGCTTACTTGACTGTAATCAGATAGGTCTCAAGCCCCATCTGTTCGATTTGTTTGAGTTGTTCCTCGATGTAATTGATATGTGCTTCTTCATCCTTCAGGATGCCATCGAGCAATTCCTTGGTGCCGTTATCCAACAATTCTGTTGCCAGTTTGATGGCTTCGTTATAGTTATTGATGGCGACTTCTTCGGCTTGTCTGTCGTTTTCAAGCATGCCCGGGACGCTATCAGAGATATGCATCTTATTGAGCTTGTCCACCACTGGCGTCCCCTCAAGGAAGAGGATTCGCGCAATCAACTTCTCGGCATGCTTCATCTCGGTAATCGAGCGTTCTTCAATACTGTGGTGAAGAAGTTCGTAGCCCCAGTCCGCACATTCCTCTCCATGAACAAAATACTGGTTAACAACTGTCAACTCATCTGCTAGCAGGAAGTTCAGTTTTTCAATGATTTCGGGTTTACCTTTCATACAATACTCCTTTCAGGTTTTTGCTTTCTAATTATAACCCAACTAAAGCCGATTTGGCCTTTGAATCAACACTTTGGATACCTACTTTGTCTACCCCACCACGCGGGATGCGTCGGTCACCAAAGTCGCACTGGCAGTGGAAGAACTTTATAAACTCAAGGTGATTGAAGCACGATAGCTGCCACAATCACCGCAAATCTGCGCAAGTAGATAACCCTTTGCCCGGGGTCTACATCGAGATCAGACCCTGGGCAGGGTTTTTACCTTCCAGACAGGCATGTGTGGAACTATGTAGTCTCTACTACCACCATCTTTGAAGTTCTGGATCACTTCAAGCCAAGTCCTGGCGTCCGATCTGCTTCAGATGCTCAACGAGAGCTTTCACCTCATCCGCTTGAGCCATGTCGCATACCAGAAGGGCATCCGGGGTATCCACAATGATCATGTTTTCCAGACCTATCCCAGCCACTAGACGCTTGTCGCCAATGACCATTGAATTTTCCGAATTCCACAGGACTACGTCACCGCTTTTACTGTTGCCCTTATCATCCGAGTCGAGGACTGTCTTAAGGTTATTCCACGTACCCACATCCAGCCAATCCATATCGGCAGGCAGTACAATCACGCGTTTGGCGTTCTCCATGATGCCGTAGTCGATCGTCTGTTTAGTAATACCCGGCCATAATTCGCCTAGAACTGCATCATATCGCTCAGTGCCAATTGTATCGGCTATACGCATCAGGCGAGCATACAGATCTGGCATCTGTGATTTGAACTCTGCCATGATGCGATCGACTTTCCAGATGAACATGCCGCTATTCCACGAATATTTGCCCATATTAAGCATCCGTTGCGCGTTTTGGGCGTTAGGCTTTTCCACAAAGCGCTCCGCCGTGTAGGCCTTGAAGCCGAGTTTCTCCCCCAAAAGGTCTGCCTGCTCAATGTAACCATACGACGTCGATGGCCAGGTAGGTTTGATGCCGAGAGTGACGAGGTACTCGTCCCTGGCAAATTCCAGTGCGGAGCGAATAACCGAGCGGAAGACCTCCGGCTTGCCGATGATATGGTCAGCCGTCAGCACCGCCATGATTGCTTCGGGGTCACGTGCTTGCAGATGAATGGCTGCCAACCCGATCGCCGGTGCCGTGCCGCGACCTTCCGGCTCGACAATAAAATTCTCTTCGGGAATGGCTGGGACTTGCTCATGCAAGACCTGGTTGTGATCCGCGCTGGCTACCACCAGGATCTGTTCTGGTGAAAACAAAGGCAAGAGCCTCTCGACTGCAATTTCAAACATACTTTGATCGCCATTAAGACGAAGAGCGGGTTTGGGAAGATGTTCACGGCTCAGCGGCCACAAACGCGTACCAGCACCACCAGCCATGATCAAGGCATAATCCATTGAAAGCCTCCAGTGTTCTGTGATACTCTGATTATACCCTTGCTCACTGGCAAGCATGCCCCCATAAATTTCGCCCATCACTCCCCGTAGATCTAAATCTTCCAGCAACTATGTTTGCGAGCGCTGGGCAACGGCTGCCTGCAGGACATTCTGTGGGAGGTGCAACTCCACCCGAGACGCAAACTCAACACACTTTCAGATGCTGGACTGGATAACCTTGTCTTGAGCGTCAAAGACGCCTTCAGAACGATGACCGCAGCCCGTGGGAGGACTTGTTGGGACATCCCTCTGGGTACCAAGTGGTCCTGAGGGTTAAAACGACAGGCAAACCTTACTTCAGATGGGGCACAGAGATTGTTAAGCAAGCCTTCCCTGATGTTAATATCTACACCGGCCTGAATTAACAACGAACTTAGTCATCAATCCATTTTGAAATTATGGCGCGTGCGCTGGAATTTATTATGAAACTAAAGCTTGACCGAGGTGGATAAGGTTTTCTG
>WOZA01000112.1 GCA_011620505.1 Anaerolineaceae bacterium | reverse complement strand
GCGTGACCTGCATTCTTATCTCGCATAAATTGCGTGAGGTTATGGAAATTGCCGATACGATTACAGTTCTGCGAGATGGCAAAACCGTGACCACGCTTGATGTCGAGAAAGATAAGGTCAATGAGCCTGTCCTGATCAAACATATGGTAGGGCGATCGATCGATAACGTCTTTCCAAAACGAGAGAAAGTGAAGGTTGGCAAGGAATTGCTCCGACTTGAAAATTGGAGCGCCTATTCTTATGCTCTTGGCAGGGACATCCTCAAGAACGTCAATATCAGTGTGCATGCAGGTGAGATCGTTGGGATTGCTGGCTTGATGGGATCCGGTCGTACGGAATTGGCAAAAAGTGTCTTTGGCAACCCGGACCATTATCGCCTGAGTGGAAAGGTGTTTATCAACGGTGAGGAGCAAAAATTTAGAAACCCGCATGACGCGATCAAGTCATCTATGGCTTATGTTACCGAAGACCGCAAAGGCAACGGCTTGATCCTGATTGAAGATGTCAAACAAAACATTAGCCTGGCAAATCTCAAGGAGATTACCGTTGGGGGCGTTATCAATGAAAATGAAGAGATCCTTGTGGCAAACAAGTATTGCTCCGAGTTAAATATTAAGACACCCACTGTCCAACAAAAGGTGCGCAATTTGAGTGGCGGAAACCAACAAAAAGTGTCGTTGGGTAAGTGGCTGTTCGTCAAACCTGGGATCATGATCCTGGATGAGCCCACACGAGGAATTGATGTGGGCGCAAAATACGAAATCTATACAATTATGAATTCGTTGGTAGAACAGGGAATGAGCATCATTATGATCTCATCTGAACTGCCTGAGATTCTCGGTATGAGCGACCGTATTTACATTATGTCTGCGGGTAAGATTAAAGGAGAAATGCCGGTTGAGGATGCTTCGCAGGAAAGCATCATGGCGCTGGCAGTCGATTACTAGGAGACGTCTATGGAAAGTCCAAAACAAACAAAAAGTAAAGCAGGACAAACGGAAAGCCTGCTGGATATCCTGAAAACGAATATCGGCCAATACTTTATGGTTATCGCGCTGGTCGTTATCATGATCTTCTTCACTATTACGACAAACGGCGTCTTTATCTCCTCCAGGAATATCAGCAACCTGATCAACCAAATGGGCTATATTGCAGTTCTGGCGGTTGGCATGACCCTCATCATTGTCATTCGTCATATTGATCTTTCAGTTGGTTACCTGGCAGGTTTCCTCGGTGCGTTTTCGGCAATTGCGATGACATTCTGGGGTTGGCCAGTCTATGCGGTAATCCCTGCTGTGATGATCATGGGAATCCTGGCAGGCATGCTCACAGCCACTCCGGTTGCAAAGCTTGGTGTGCCGGCATTCGTTTCAACAATGGCTGCTGGTCTGATCTTCAGGGGAGCCTTGCTGCTGGTCACCATGGGCACGGGCACCATTATAATTAATGACCCGGTTTTCATTAAGATCGGCAATGGCTATATCCCAGATATCAAACTCGAGGGATTTCTTCCCGGACGGCACAAGTTAACCCTGATCATAGGATTGATCGGTATTATTCTATCCATATTCTCAGCCATTCGAAGCAGGCGGACCAAGAAATCCTATAATTTCCAAGTTCCCAATTTTGGCTTGTTCGTTGCCCAGCTCGTGCTCATTTCGGCATTGATTGGGTATGTAGCCTGGATACTCTCGGGCTATAACGGCATTTCCTGGAGCCTGGTAATTTTGCTGTTGGTCGTGGGGGTCTTCCAGTTTATCACTACCAAAACACCACTTGGCCGCCATATTTATGCTGTAGGCGGAAACCCTGAAGCTGCAGAGCTCAGTGGTATCAGTGTTTCAAGGATCACTTACATCGTTTTTGGCGCGATGGGGTTGCTCTCATCTCTTTCGGGTATCATGTACGCTTCCCGTTTGAATTCCGCCACCACTACAGCTGGCTTGGGTTTTGAAACCGACGCGATCGCGGCGGCCTTTGTTGGCGGTGTATCCGCGGCTGGCGGTGTTGGTACAATTACCGGCTCCATTGTTGGTGCGCTGGTAATGATGTCGCTGCAAAGCGGTATGCTCTTGATGGGCATTGATAGTTCCGTGCAGTACATCGTTCGCGGAGCTGTACTCGTCCTGGCAGTTGTTTTTGACCGGATCACGCGCAGAAATCAGTAACACTCGCAAACCTGGAACTCAAGAACTCAAAAAGGAGATGGCTAGCCACCTCCTTTTTGTGTATAGTTTTCCGACTATGCTGGAAAATAATCGGCTAAGTTCAGGGCTTCCAGGCTGGGGATGATGGCAGTCGCAAGGGAAAAATCCTGGCCCAGCGTGACTTCGTTGGGCACTGCGATTACGCGGATACCGGCACGATGAGACGCCACGACGCCATTGTTCGAATCTTCAAGTACCAACGCGTTTTGCGGGAAAACATCGAGATTCTCAAGTACTTTCTGGTATATATCCGGTTCAGGCTTGGCGTTTTCTACGTCGTTTGCTGTGACAATCGTATCAAAGCGATCGAATATGCCGAGCCGTTTCAAGTGCCCGTGCACCCATTTTCGTTCCGAACTGGAACCGACTGCCAGTAAAAAACCTCTGCGAGCGGCTTCATCCAAAACTTGCAGCACACCGGGTTTTGCCTCTTTGCGCTCAATGGTCTGGATGGCTTCACGTTCCACGGCAAGGCGCAATTCCCGGGCTGAGACGCCATTATTGAGGTGATCAGCCAGCTGTTGGTGAGGTTGGTATCCACCAATAACATGATGGGCACCAATCAGGTTTTGGTATCCCGCCATATCAAAAGCGAGACCTACTTTGCGGAACTCGCGCTGCCAGATATGGCAATAGACTGCTTCGGTTTCAATAATCAGGCCATCAAAATCAAAAATGATGGCCTGATGGACATGATTTGTTTGTTCGTCGGTCAAAATGCTTACCTGCGCACAGAACCGGTGCCCCAATAACCACTGCGTAGAGGGGTGATGTCTTCAACGGTGATAAATGCCTCGGGATCGACTTCCAGAGCCAGTTTTTCAATGGCGGGAACATCCTTGCGGCGGACAGACATGTCACAGAGCGAGACGGATCCGTCCTTACCACGGGCTGGAATCTCGGTCACAGCGTAATCCATCTTGCGCAAGGCTTCAGCCACCGCATCTCCGTGCTGTTTTGTAATAATCTTTATGTGTGAAAAGCCAATTGCCAGGCGTTTTTCGATTGCCATTCCAATCACGTTACCTGTAGCGAAACCTGCAGAATAACCGACTACGTACAATACATTCGAAAGATCGTTTAATACAGCTCCCATTGTGACGACGAAGAGAACCGACTCGATGAAACCGAGCACCCAGGAAATGCCCTGTTTTCCACGCATGGTGAGCATGAAGCGCAGGGTGTCCATGGTTATCGAAACCACGCGTACCAAAAAAATGAGCAACGCTGTCAGGATGGCAGTTGGAGTTAGGATCAGTTGCATTTCTCTCCTCTACTCGTGAAGTTCTTCCTCGCCCTTAGCTGATAGCATCGCTGGTGAGTACAAATGGTTCGTGTATTCTTTAACCATGCGGGTTGTGGAGAATTGGGGCGAGATCGTCCGAATGCATTCCTTGATCCGCTGGATCCAGTCCCCGGGCAAGCCATCAGCTGAACGTTTGGTGTAATAGAGCGGCACAATTTCGTTTTCGAGAGTGTCGTATAAACTTTTTGCATCAGCATCATCCTGCTGATCCAGGTTGTTGTATTGCGTGTCATCCCCAATCGCCCAGCCGTTGTGCCCGTTATATCCTTCAGCCCACCAGCCATCCAGCACAGAGAAGTTGAGCGTGCCATTCATGGCAGCTTTCATACCGCTGGTGCCGGAAGCTTCGCGCGGACGGCGCGGAGTGTTGAGCCAGACGTCAACGCCCTGCACCAGGTAGCGCGCCATGTCCATGTCGTAATCATCCAGGAAAACCAGCCGTCCGCCATTGCGGGCGTCTTTTACCTTGCGGTAGACCTCCTGGATCAGGAGTTTTCCGGGTTCGTCGGCAGGATGCGCTTTGCCGGCAAAAATGATCTGAACCGGCTTGCGGGCGTTGGTAACAATGCGCAGCAGGCGGTCGTAATCCCGGAAGAGCAAGTTAGCGCGTTTGTACGTGGCAAACCGACGAGCAAAACCGATTGTGAGAGCGGTTGGGTCAAGCAAGACTCCGCTGGCAACCGTCTGAACCGGATGGACGTTGGTATGTTCCCACTGGTAGCGGGCACGGCTGACCATGTAGTTGATCAGCTTGCGTTTGAGGTGCAGACGCACACGCCAGATATCATCATCAGGGATGTTTTCGACTTTTTCCCACATGGCAGGATCGTCGAGGTAATACTTCCAATCAGGCCCCAGATAGCGGGTGTAGAGGATGCCAAGCCGGCGTGCAAGCCAGGTGCCGGTGTGAACACCGTTGGTAATGTAGGAGATCGGGACATCCTCAGCAGGGGTATCAGGCCAAAGATATTGCCACATCTTGCGGGAAACCTCGCCATGGATCTTCGAGACGCCGTTGCGATAATCTGAAAGGCGCAGTGCCAACACTGGCATGCTGAATACTTCGTCCGACCAGTCGGTTTTTACCTTTGCAAGATCTATGAATTGATCGCGGTTTAGCCCAAGATCGCCCCAGTAAGAGGAAAAATACTTGTCGATCAGCCAGGCCGGGAATTCGTCATTACCAGCAGGAACGGGGGTGTGTGTGGTGAAAATACTGGTTTTTCGGACGGATTCCTTTGCTTCTTCGAGGGTCTGACCTTCGCCCATAAGCTGGCGGACGCGTTCGAGCGTAAGGAAAGCGGAATGACCTTCGTTCATGTGGAAGATGGATGGCTTATAACCCAAACGCTGCAACGCGCGAAATCCACCAATGCCGAGCAGCATCTCCTGCGAGATGCGCAGTTCAGGATCGCTGATGTACAGGCGGTCTGTGAGCTGGCGATCCTGGGGATTATTTTCCGGGATATTGGTGTGCATCAAAATGAGCTTGTTGCGCCCGATGTTGAGCTCGTAAAGGCGGGCAAACAGATTGCGGCCTGGCAGCTCGATGGAGATTTTGATCGGGTTGTGCTCTTCGTCGTAGAGGGCGATTAACGGCAGGTCATTAAAATTGAGCTCAATATTGCGGGCTTCCTGCCAACCGTCTTCACTGATCTTTTGTGTGAAGTACCCAAAGGTATAAAGAAAGCCGACTGCCACCAGCGGCAAACCGAGGTCGCTGGCTTCCTTGAGGTGATCACCCGAAAGCACACCCAAACCGCCAGCATAGACCATCAGGGACTCGTGCAGTCCGTATTCAAAGGAGAAGTAGGCAATTTGCTCATCCGTCAGATTGGGGTAGGTATTGCGGAACCAAGTGTTTTCCGCATACATATAAGCATCGAACTCGCGCATGATCCGGTCATAGCGTTCAAGGAAGTAGCGGTCTTTGATGAGATCATCAAAAGTTTGGCGATCAACGGACCGCAGGAAGACGATCGGATTATGAGTGCATTGGTCCCAACCGAAGGGATCAATTTCCTTGAACATGCGGGCGGCTTCGGGGTTGCCGACCCACCAAAGGTTATGGGCAAGGTCAGCCAGCCTCTTGATGCGGTAGGGCAGGTCAAAACTATTGGGGGCTTCTCGAATGATTTTATTCATAATTAATTGCAGACAATCCTTTCAATGCCAGGGTTAGCTGACAGACAAATTAACAGAAGCGGATTGATGCCGCTTCAGCGCCTGTCTATTATACCCATTAACACGGGTTAATGTCGGTTACCTGCTAACCCTCGCCAGTGAACGTCGGGGCGGACATCAGCACCAGTTTGCAGAGGCGCTTATCGGACATTCGGCTGAAGATCCGTTGATCCAGCCTGGAAGGCTCGCTGGCCGTCGTCATGACGGTTGGCAGCTCGGCATTATAGCGATGGTTGATTAGCTGGTAGAGTTTCTCACGTGCCCAGGGCGTAGCCGATTCGGTGCCAATGTCGTCCAGAATAAGCAGGCGGGTCGAACGTATTTCATAGAAACGGCGGTCGAGGGTCGTGCTGCTGTTGGGCGAAAACGCTGCCCTCAGGTAGTCAAGCAGATCTGGCACCCCAACGAAAAGTGGAGGATAACCGAGACCAGCCTGGTAGTTGCCGATCGCGGCAGCCAGGTGGGTCTTGCCGCAGCCGTAGGGGCCGTAAAAAACCAGCCAGCCCTGGGGGGATTCGGCGAATTTTTTGGCAATCTCGAAGGCTTCAAGCAGCGATTGGGAATCATCCGGCTCGAGGCGTTCGTTTTTACGGAAGCTGAAGGAACCAAAAGTCTGCTTTGAATGGTGATTGAGGCTTGACAACTCCGGGTGACCGATATCATCGGTAGGGTTGCGAAAGTCTGGTGCCAGGATCTCCACATGTGTGACCAGGTCGGGGTCCTGCAGGCGCGAACGGATGCGCGGTTCGAAATCTGTCAGCGCTTGATTGCTGGTGATCACGGTTGGCAGCTTGTTGATGTAGCGGTGATTAATAATCTGGAACAACTTTTCCTGCGCCCATTGGGTTGTGTTTTGGGTGCCAAAATCATCCATAATCAACAAAGGTATGCTGCGGATTTGAGTGATGCGGTCCTCGAAGCTGGTATCGGAGGTATTGCTGTAAGAGAAACGCAGCCAATCCAGCAAGTCTGGCACGGTCAGGAAGAGTGTGCTGATGCCCATCCCCACCGCCTGGTTAGCGATTGCCGCAGCGAGGTGAGTTTTGCCTGAGCCGTAGGTGCCAGTGAGGAGCAGCCAGCCAGTCAGAGAGCCAGCAAAATTCTGGGAAGAGTTAAAGGCTTGTTCCAGCGAGTCTGCCTGGAAGGAGCCCAGACCCACCCGCCCCCGGGGTTTAAAGCTGGCGAAGGTCAGCCCGCTGAGCGCGCTGAGATTGCTGAGGGAGAAGAGTTCGTCGCGCTGGGAAGCTATGACCTCGGCGAGACGGCAGGTGCAAATTTCCATCTTGCCAAAATCCGGGTCGTCAATAGGAACATCCCGCCCCACAAAACCAATCCCACCACAGCGGGGGCAGTTCGGATCGCCAATGTCAATGCCGGGGCGCCGACCTGCCGTTTGCTCAGGGCTTTCGGCTTCCTTGCTGTTTCTGTTGGCGATAAAGTTCTCGAAATCTTTCAAGCGCGCTTTGAGTGGTTCCATGGTTCTCGTCACGTCCTTTTTCTTGCCAGGCTTTTAGAATTGCCTGAACATATTTCCAATTCCTAATGTTGCGGCTAACCGCTTGCTGCATGGCTTCGCGCAGCCAACTTTCAGGGTAGGTTTCCGCGTCCGCCTTCAATATCTCGGCAATCATCGGTGTGAGTGGACCGATGTTTTGCTCGTACAGGGTAAAAATATTCGGCTTGTCTGGATCTGGCAGCGGGTTGGCAGCCTGGATCTCAGCCAAAGACAAATTGCCTGCCCGCAGCGCCTCAAAGCGGCGAGCGCCCTCCGGAGTCGCTGGGAAGAGCAGGACGGCTTGGTGCGGGTCTTCGATGGTTTGAGGGTAGGCAAGCAGCAGCCCTTCTTCAAGTAATTCAGCCAGGGCTTTCTGCCAGCGAGTATCTTCAGCAGCAGGCATGTGGTCAAGCAGAATGTACAGCTCCACCGCGTCTGAAGGGACTTCTTGTTGGCTGAGCAGTTCAAAATAACCCAGCAAAAGCAAAATTGCATCACTTCCAAGACCATCGCAGAGGGCAAGCAGATTCGCTGGCAGTTTGACGCTCAGATAATTCCCTGAAAGTTTATTGCTCAATAGCTGCTCCACCGCACTAATCAACTCTCGTAGGCTTTGTCGCGGAACATCGCGAGTTTCTCGATAAAAACCAGATCAATACCGCTGTTTGTTGGACCATTGCGATGTTTGGCAACGATCAGTTTCGCAAGGTTGTGGAGTGGGCTTTCTTCCTTCATCTGCTCAGGTCGATTGATGAAGAGCACAATGTCAGCGTCCTGTTCCAAGGAACCGGACTCGCGCAGGTCGGAGAGCACGGGCGTTTTATCCTGGCGTTGTTCCACCGCACGGGAAAGCTGCGCCGCAGCCATTACCGGCACGTTCAGGTCGCGTGCCAACACCTTGAGATAGCGTGAAATGTACGAAACTTCCTGCACACGGTTCTCAGTGCGTGTGTCGCCCGACATCAGCTGGAGGTAGTCAACGATCACAAGGTCCAGACCGATCTCCATCTGCATGCGGCGGCACTTCGTGCGCATCTGAAGCGGGGTGATGGCGGGGGTGTCATCGATGAAAATACGCGATTCGGAGAGCACGCCCAGCGCGTGAACTACTTCCTGAGCTTCAGTGTCGCTCAGTTTGGCAGACCGAAGTTTTTGGGAGTCAATGTTGGTCTCCTGGGCAACCATCCGCTGGATGAGCTGCTCCGAGGACATTTCAAGGGTGAAGAAGGCGACATTGCGCTTCAGTGCCAGACCAACATGTTTGGCAACACCGATCAAAAAGCCGGTTTTACCCATGCCTGGGCGACCTGCAACGATGATGAGGTCAGAACGCTGCAGACCGTCGAGGGCTTTGTCGACGGCTTTCAGCCCGGTTTCAAGCCCGGTTACCCCGCCTGGAATGCTGGCGTTGAGCAAGAGACGTTCGAGGTACTCATCCGCGGCATCAGAAATAGGCACCAGGTCGCGCTTGTAGCGTTCCTGGCTGACCCCGAAGATTGCTTGTTCGGCGTCAGAGATGACGTTATCAACGCCTGTGTCTTTGCGATAAGCGAGCTTGGCGATGTCGTTGGCGGCACTCAACAGGCGGCGGCGCACGGCGAGAGCGCTGATGTTGCGGGCGTACGATTCGGCGTGCTGCGAGGAGGGGACGCGATTGGTGAGAGAGATCAGGTAATCCAGCCCGCCAACATCATCAAGGTGGCCGCTGGCTTCAAGGGCTTCCTTAACAGTCAGGATGTCAAAATAGTTGTCGGATTTAAAGAGTTCGGTGAAGGCTTCCCAGATCCAACGATTGCGAAGAATGTAAAAACTATCCGCGTTGACCAGTGGCGCGGCATCCACATAGGCATCCGGCGTGATAAGCACGGCACCGATGAGAGCTTCTTCCATATCGCGGTCAAAAAGTTGATTCGCATCGGAGCTGGTTTGTGTAGTGTTTAGTTCAGGTTGATCGCTCACTATGCTGCCTCACTTATTGATTGGAATCTTCATCTGAAGGATTGCCGGGTTGATCTTTATCGCTTTCATCTTTGCCGAGCTGTCCGAGAAAGTCCTCAAAAATATCGAGATCGGCGTCCACATCGGAAGATTCCTCTTCGTTTTGGGCTTGGGGCAAAACGTCTTCCGGGCGAATGCCGACAGCGTCGAGGATGTCTTCATCGACGAAAATCGGGGCTTTGGCACGAATGGCGAGAGCGATCGCGTCGGACGGACGGCTGTCAATGATCTTCCGGATGCCGTTTTGCTCGAGTATCAGGTTGGCATAGAAAGTGTCATTCTCGAGATTGGTAATCTCACAGCTTTCCAAGTGGATGTCAAGCGCGTTCATGATGGAAATCAGGAGATCATGGGTAAGGGGGCGGGCAATTGCTATGCCCTGCAGAGCGATCGTTATGGAATCAGTCTCAGGTACGCCCATCCAGATGGGAAGGTAGCGTTCGGAATCCTTCTCTTTGAGGACGGTGATACGATCCTGATTAGTGAGGCTCACGCGGATACTATCGATTATGCATTCGATCATTTTGCCCATAATGCACCCATTTTCCTGTTTGTGATGGTTTTGTCATAGTGATTCTAACATGTTAGCCCAACGAATCAACTTAAGTGTTCATAAGATTTGCTATTCCAAATCGCGAAAAACTGCACTAAATTCCTTAACAATCGGCTATAATGAAGTTCCGAGGGAAGGCTATCTGTTAGTTTTTCCTTTGGATCTACCTGCAGTTATCATTGACATTCGAAAGAGGAAAGCTTTGCATATAGCGGAACCATTAAAGGTGCTATTGATAGAGGGAAAACGGAATATAGCCCGCTGTTTTGCCGCCGACCTTGAAAAGAAAGGCTACTCCCTGCAGGTAGAGAGCAGCGGGAGTAAGGGACTTGATGCTTTGAAACACTTCTCTCCTGACGTGGTTGTGATCAATGCGGCCTCATTGCGCACGAATGGACTGCGGCTGGTCAGTTGGTTCCATAATAGTTTGCCATCTACACCCTTATGCCTCATTGTCTCAGAAGATGAACCGATAGTGAAAGCAGAGAACGTTAATTTCTTCTTGCGGCTGCCTTTTACAGTGCAAAAACTGGTCAACCGCATTCGTACCCTCGAGAATAACAGTCACAAAGGGATGCTTGAAAGGGGTGACCTGGTTCTAAACCCGGATAGCAGGATCGCCATCTACAAGAATAAGGAAGTTCGGCTCACGCCGCGTCAATGTGATCTGCTGGAAAAAATGATGCAGAAACCGGGCGAAATCCTGCGCCGGGAGGATTTGTTTAAGGCTGTCTGGGACACTGATTACACGGAAGACACCCGCACCCTGGATGTTCACATCAGTTGGCTGCGCCAGGCATTGGAAGACGATCCGCATCACCCTGAGCTGATAAAAACCATCCGGGGTAAAGGATACCTGCTGAAGGTTTAGTCCTTTTATTGGCTGGTAATTACTATTCCACCTTATAAAATAGAACACCTCTGGGATTTTCACAGAGGTGTTTTTGATTCGCAATATTCTAAAGAATAAACCCGTAAACCAGCGCGAGCAGCACGCCCCCGGCGATAACGCTGCCAAGCTGACCAGCAGTATTTGCGCCCATGGCGTGCATCAGGATGAAGTTGGAGGGGTCTTCCTCCAAAGCCATCTTTGCGCTCAGGCGACCAGCCATCGGGAAGGCGGAAATACCGCAGGCACCAACCAGAGGGTTTACCTTGCCGTGCGTGACAACCGCCATCAGCTTGCCAAACAATAAGCCTGCTATCGTGTCCACCACGAATGCCAGCAGACCCAATGCCAGGATCATGAGCGTGTCGAGGTTCAGGAAGCTCTGAGCGGTCATGGTGGAGCCAATTGCCAGCCCCAGGAAGAGGGTGGCAATGTTGATCAGCTCATTTTGCACCATCTTGCTCAGGCGGTCTACCACCAACGCCTCACGCAGCAGGTTGCCGAGCATCAGGGCAGCCATCAGTGGGGCTGCGTCCGGGGCGACAAACGCCACGAGCAGGGTGACAATGATCGGGAACAGCACGAGGGTGAGGCGTGATACCGGCTTGGGAGAGTATTCCATGCGGATCAAGCGTTCTTTGCGGGTGGTCATCAGCCTCATGATTGGAGGCTGGATGATCGGGATCAGGCTCATATACGAATAGGCAGCCACAGCGATTGGCGCAAGGATGTTGGGCGCCAGGCGTTCACCAACGAAAATCGCCGTCGGTCCGTCGATTGCTCCAATGGATCCAATCGCGGCTGCTTCATGCAGCGGAAAGCCTAAAATAATTGCCAGCAGGAGCGTGAAATAGATACCAAACTGTCCGGCTGCTCCCAGCAGCACCAGGCTGGGCTGGCTGAGCAGCGGGCTGAAGTCGATCATAGCGCCGACGCCAATGAAGATCAGCAGCGGGAACAGTTCCGTTTTGATGCCGGCATCATAAATGACTTTCATGAAGCCGACCTCGTTCGACATGCCCAGGTTCGCAAGCAGGCAGCCAAAGCCAATAGGAAGCAGCAAAACCGGTTCATATTCCTTCCAGATCGCCAGGTAGATCAACACCAGGGCGACAAAAATCATGAGGGCATTCAACCAGGTAAATTTGTCAAATCCTTTTGTGAGGTCAGAAATTAACTGGGTAAAGTCCATGCCTGCTCCTATGCCTGGAAGGTGAAGAGCGGTTGGTTATGCTTGACCAAATCGCCGGGGTTGACGTTCACCTGGGCGATAACGCCATCCCGGTCCGAGCGGATAGCGTTTTTCATCTTCATTGCTTCCAGCGTGCAGACCTGCTGACCCGCCTTGACAGCCTGGCCGGCCTGAACATCAATTGACACGATCACACCTGGAAGTGGAGCGTTCAGAGTGAGGCTGTTGCCAGCAGTGGGCGCAGGAGAAGCAAGCGCTGCGGTGGAAACCGCGAGAGGCTGATCTGTGGCGGCTGGTGTGACTGCGGTGTTTTGCCCTTGCGGGTAAACCTGGTAAATCTTGCCGTCGACTTCAGCCAAAACAGGGTTGCTGTGAACGTTTTTAATGGAGACGTTATAAACTTTTCCTTCAATTTCAACTTTGATGATCATGCGCTTCGTCCTCTGTGTATCTGTCGTGCGACCTGCTGTGCGCGACCAGCAGCAAGCCAGGTGCTGCCTGTTTGGATGGATTGAGTATCGGCTATAAAAGCAGTTTTGGGCTGGGCACTCAGCGCGTAAGCCACTGCAATGGCAGCTGCAAGCGCTGAAGCGTCACCTGGCACAGTTACAGCTACAGGCTCGGGCTCCGGGAAAGAAGTGGCACTTTCTTGAGCAGCCTCCTCTTTCTCTGGTCGGTTGGTAAGCTTAACCAGCAGAACCATGACACCCCAAAGAATGAGGATCATCGCAAACACGATCCCCATGCCGATAACCGTAATCAATAAACCTTGTTTCAGGGTCTCAATCATTTGTCCCCCTTTAGACCGGCATGTTGCCGTGCTTGCGCGGCGGATTGGTTTCGACTTTGTTTTGCAGAGCTGCAAGGGCTTCAATCAACTTCTGGCGGGTTTCAGCAGGCTCGATAACCTCATCGATATAGCCGGCTTTGGCGGCAACGTAGGGGTTCAGGTAGGTTTCCTGGTATTCCCGGGTGAGGCGTGCGCGTTCGGCTTCGGGGTCTTCAGCTGCTTTGATCTGCTTGCCATACAGGATATTTGCAGCGCCTTCAGCGCCCATCACCGCAATTTCGGCCGAAGGCCAGGCATAGGTGATGTCGGTGCCGAGGTACTTGCTGCTCATTACCACATAAGCTCCTCCATAAGCCTTGCGTGTCACCACGCTCACCTTGGGAACAGTAGCTTCTGCGTAAGCGTAAAGCACTTTTGCGCCGTGGCGGATGATCCCGCCATATTCCTGCGCGACACCCGGCAGAAATCCCGGGGAGTCGACAAAGGTCACAATCGGCAGGTTGAAGGCATCGCACAGGCGCACTGTGCGCGCGATTTTATCGGCAGAGTTGATGTCCATCACGCCCGCCATCATCATCGGTTCCTGGGAAACAACCCCCACCGGGCGACCGGCGAGACGCGCAAGACCAACGATGGCGTTGGGCGCGTAGCCAGCCTGCAGCTCGAGGAAGGAGCCCTGGTCCATGATGGCTTCAATCGCGGAGCGCATGCTGTACGGAACGGTGGGGTCCAAGGGTACGAGATCGTTCAGAGATTCAGTGCGACGAGTAGGGGCATCCTGGGTGGGGTAAAGTGGAGGCATGTCCACGTTGTTGGAGGGAAGGTAAGAAAGCGCCTGGCGTGCCAGGGCGATAGCATCCTGCTCGGTGGCACCCACCATGTGGCAGTTACCGCTGGTGGTGAGGTGGACGTCTGCTCCGCCGAGGGTTTCTGAATCCACTTCTTCGCCTGTCACGGTTTTGATGACCGCGGGTCCTGTGAGGAACATGTAGGACTTGCCCTTGACCATGATGATCAGGTCGGTGACAGCGGGAGAATACGAAGCGCCGCCGGCGCAGGGACCCATGATCAGGCTGATCTGGGGCACAACGCCTGAGTAAATGGCATTGCGCCGGAAGATCTCCGCGTAGCCGCCAAGGCTTTTGACGCCTTCCTGGATGCGCGCGCCGCCCGAATCGATCATGCCAATGATCGGAGAGCCTGTTTTGACTGCGAGGTCCATCACGCGGCAGATTTTCTGCGCGTGCATCTCGCCAAGCGCGCCGCCCTGGACAGTAAAATCCTGCGCGTAGACGTAAACTGTGCGGCCGTCAATGCTGCCGTAGCCGGTCACAACGCCGTCGCCGAGCGTTTCGTCGCCTTCGGGGGGGGTCTGCTGGCTGGCCAAGCTGCCGATTTCCCGGAAGGTGCCGGGATCGAGCAGCAAGTCAATGCGTTCGCGGGCGGTGAGACTGCCCTTGGCGTGTTGGCGGTCAATGCGTGCCTGCCCGCCACCCAGTTTTGAAGCTTCCTGCATGCTTTTCAGCTTTTGAATACGGGAATCTGCCTCTGTCATTAACTCTCCTTAATGATTCAAATATAACTCCCTTATGGGAGGTGGATCAGATGGGAATATTGTAACATCAGATAGGAGAAAAATAGGGTTGAGGAGGTTGGTAAGCGCAGTTATTATTGTTCTACTGCTCTCACAACCGCCCTTGACAAACGCCCTTGACAAACGTTTGCTTAGGAGCGGGAGCGTGTTATAATCACTGCATGACTGGTCCGGTGAGCGGTCCGGAGTTTTGGGCTGCGAGCAAGGAGACCTGCAATAAACAAAATCTATAGGAGCATACGTCATGGCATTAACAAAAGCAGAAAAAACCGAAATTATTGAAAAGTACGCACGAGAATCGGGCGACACGGGTTCCCCCGAGGTCCAGATTGCTCTTCTTTCAGCGCGTATTTCGCAACTGACCGATCATCTGCGCACCAACAAGCACGACGAGTCTTCTCGCCGCGGGCTGTTGAAGCTGGTGGGTCAGCGTCGTCGTCTTTTGGCTTATTTGCGCCAGAAGAATTATGATAGTTTCCTGGCGATCACAGAATCTCTGAATATTCGCCGGAAATAAGTATTAAATGAAGGTCGTTTGCGCGAAAACAATTCCCACCGCCTGTTCAGACAAAGGCGGGGGAGTGTTTCGTGCCTATTAATTAACAAGTCGATATATGCCAGTCGGGTATTGAAAATTGCTGATCAGATTCTGAGCGGCGGCTTTCAGTCCCTGAACTGGCAAACAGTGAAAGGACAACATGAAACCAGAAGCTAAATATTTTTCTGCCACCTTGGGTGGTAAAGAGGTCACCTTTGAGACCGGACGGATGGCACGCCTTGCAGGCGGATCTGTGATCCTGCGCCAGGGTGACAGTATGATGTTCGCGGCCGCCACAATGGGTGACCTGCGTGAAGGCGGTGACTTTTTCCCGCTGACTGTGGACTACGAAGAACGCATGTACGCCGGCGGTAAGATCCCCGGTTCGTTCTTCCGCCGCGAAGGACGCCCCTCCACAGATGCCACCCTCGTGGCTCGCCTGACAGACCGCCCCTTGCGCCCGCTCTTCCCGGAGGGAATGCGCAACGAAGTGCAGGTCGTGCTGATGTCGCTCTCGGCTGACACCGAAAATCCATTGGACATGCTCGCCATCAACGCTGCTTCAGCTGCTTTGATGATCTCCGACATCCCCTTTGGCGGTCCGGTTGGCGCCGTGCGCGTTGGCTTTGTGGACGGTAAACTGGTGGTAAACCCCACTTTACAGGAAATGGAAATTTCCACACTCGATTTGCGCGTGGCAGGCACCAAAGAAGCCCTTCTGATGGTGGAAGCCGGTGCGAACGAGGTAACAGAAATTTTGATGGCTGAAGCGCTGCAATTGGCGCATGAGTCTATCCAACCGATCATCGAAACCCAGCTGCGCATGGCAGCCGAAGTCGGCAAAGCCAAGAAGGTCGTCAAACTGGCTGAGAAAGATGCCAATCTGATCGCCCAGGCAAAAGAGGCTGTTCGCTCCCGTCTGGAAGCTCTGTTGGATCAGGAATACAGCAAAGATAACCTCTATGGCGGCATGGCCGCGATCAAAGAGGCATATGTACTTGAGCAGGTTGGCGAAGAGCCAACCCTGGAAGCTGTTGCCGCTTATAGCGCAGCCTATGATGAAGCTGAGAAAGCCATCATTCGCGAGCGCATCCTGAACCAGGGTAAGCGCCCCGATAACCGCAAGATCTACGAAGTACGCGACATCACCTGCGAAGTTGACATTGCCCCCCGTGCACACGGCTCCGGTCTGTTCACCCGCGGTGAGACCCAGGTTCTGACCCTGGCAACGCTTGGCACCCCCAAGGAAGCCCAGGAACTGGACAACCTGAATGGCATGGATTCAAAACGCTACATGCATCATTACAACTTCCCGCCCTACTCCACCGGTGAGGTCAAACGCCTCGGCGGGCAGTCCCGGCGCGAGATTGGGCATGGCGCCCTGGCGGAACGGGCTCTTTTGCCTGTGATCCCCAGCGAGAAATCCTTCCCCTACACCCTGCGTTTGGTGTCTGAGGTCATGGCCTCGAACGGTTCCTCTTCGATGGCATCGGTTTGCGGCTCAACCCTGGCGCTGATGGATTGCGGTGTGCCGATTTCGGCTCCTGTATCCGGCGTGGCGATGGGTTTGATTAAGGAAGGTGATAAGTACGTCATCCTGACTGACATCCTGGGCACCGAAGATCACCTCGGCGATATGGACTTCAAGGTTGCCGGCACACGCAATGGTATTACTGCCCTGCAGATGGATATTAAGACCACCGGGATCACCCCCGAAATTATGTCCGAAGCGCTGGATCGTGCCAAGTCAGCTCGATTCTACATTCTCGACCAGATGCTGGCGACAATCGCCGAGCCTCGCCCGAGCCTGAAACCGCACGTGCCACGGATCGAATCGGTGAAGGTTCCGTTGGACAAAATCGGTGCAATCATCGGTCCTGGTGGTAAGAACATTCGCCAGCTTCAGGAAGAGACCAACACCAAGATCGACATCGACGACGATGGTACGGTTTACATCGCATCAGTGGATGGGGTTGGCTTCGAAGAAGCGCGCGACCGCATCCTGGCAGTGACAGAAACCGCAGAGATCGGCAAGATCTATACGGGACGGTGCGTTCGGGTCACCGATTTTGGCGCTTTCATCGAGATTTTGCCCGGTTTGGACGGCATGGTACACATTTCCCAACTTTCCAGCGAACGCGTAGAAAAGGTTGAGGATGTGGTCAATGTGGGCGATGAGCTGACCGTAATGGTGACCGACATTTCCCCTGAAGGCAAGATCCGCTTGTCGCGCCAGGCTTTGCTTGAGGGTTGGACCCCCGAGGAAGCGCGAGAGCACGACAACCCGAACCGCGGTAAAAGCGGTGGTGGGCAGCGTCATAGTAGTGGCGGTGGCGACCGCCACGACAGCCGCCGGTCCGACCGCGGCGGAGATCGCCGAAGCTCCGGTGGTGATCGCCGGGATCGTAGAAACTAACTTCTTTACAGTCGAAAGAGCAGGACGCCAATCGGTGTCCTGTTCTTATTTAACTACGGGCCTGCATGATGGCTTGCATAAGAAGGCTACTATCTATCCCAACACAAAACGAAAGAACGACAACAACTTGCCATTAAGAAATACTTTGCCAATAGGTAGTTTTGAGATATACTTTTAGCATGGTTAGCGATTTTTCGCGCAAGCGGAGTAACCTCAGCGTTCTATATGGTTTCATTGCCGGACTGTTTTTTACACTAGCCGCGTGGGGGATGGATGCCTTGATCTTAGCCCGGTCTCATGCTGCGCTGCCTTTTCTCAAATTTGTTACTGGTCTATTAATTTGTCTGCCGGTAGCCATTTTGGTGGGCTATCTGACTGCAAAATTTGAAAATGGCATACTGGGAATTGTGTTTTGGGGTGGTTTGGCCGTCCTATTCACTTTTTTGGTCATCAATTTGCCACTAAAATTTGCGCCATGGTATTTGAACAGAATCCACCCTGAGGTCGGTTCGATCCTCCATTTTGACGAGTTGATCCGCCCTGGAGTTTGTTGGTTTTATTGCCTACTTCCTATTGGAATCACTTGTCTGCTGTGTGGGCTGCTGGAAAATGTGCTCATCGACCAGAGTTTCGCTTCTTCACGCACATTTGGTAATCTCCTCCCTCTGATCGTTTGTCTCGCGATTATGACAGCCTCGGGAATGTCCGGAGATTCATTAATGACCAGGCAGTTCAGAAAACCTATAGTTGTTATTGATACACTTCTGCAAAACGGCGCAGATTATTACAACCAGGAAGTCGACAAACTGGAAGCCAGAAAGATGCACCTAAGCATCGTCCGACCACTAAATGACCTTGTATTGCAGCAACGTAGCCTGACGTTGGTCGATGTGGATGGTAATCTTTCTGTAATGAAGGTGCTTGTTGACTTTAATGGTGAATCAGCGCTTTGCCATACTGTTTATTCGCAGCCAACATTCTGTGAAATCATAGAGCCGAAATTCAGAGGTGATCAATATGGCGTCCTTGGGGTGAAGCAAAATTCCAGGATTGACATTTATAATAATGATATAATCGGTCTTAGTAATTCTCTGGCACTACTAACAATATAATTAACTAATGTCACACATTCACAGGCTGATGCCTAACAAAGTTTGATTAAGGAATAATTGATGACAGATGAACTTCTGAACGTTCAAGGATTGGAAACGCAGTTCAACACCCCGGAAGGGATTGTCCATGCTGTTAATGGCGTCGATTTCACACTCAAGGAAGGGGAGACATTGGGAGTTGTCGGCGAAAGTGGCTGCGGCAAGAGTGTAACAATGCTTTCCATTCTGCGACTGATTCAACAACCCCCTGGCAAGATCGTAGCTGGGCAAGCCATGTTCAGGGGGAAAGACTTGCTCAAAATGTCGAATGAGGAAATTCGCCACGTCCGAGGTGGTCAGATTTCCATGGTCTTTCAGGACCCCATGACCTCTTTGAATCCGGTCATGACAATCGGGAAGCAGTTGGCGGAACCACTGATGCTGCACCTGGGTCTAACTAAGGAACAAGCGCGCGATCGATCGATTGAATTACTTGAGCAGGTCGGCATCCCCCGGGCAGCAGACCGATTGAAGGATTATCCGCATCAATATTCCGGAGGTATGCGTCAGCGTGTCATGATCGCCATGGCACTCAGTTGTGCTCCGCAGATCCTGATTGCGGATGAGCCGACCACGGCGTTGGATGTTACCATCCAGGCGCAGATCGTTGAACTTGTGATCCGATTGCGCGAGGAAGTAGGTATGGCGATCATCTGGATCACGCATGATCTTGGCGTGGTCGCCAGTGTTGCTCACCGCGTGAATGTAATGTATGGCGGTTTTATTATTGAGGATTCCCTGATTGACGATCTGTATCGTAACCCATTGCATCCTTACACCATCGGTCTATTAGGCAGCTTACCCCAGATACAAAGTGAAGGACGCAAGCGCTTGTATTCCATTGATGGAATGCCCCCAATGCTTTATAAGAAACCTCATTCCTGCCCATTTGCCCCACGTTGTAAATGGGTGGTTGAGAAATGCAGACTGGTCAACCCACCCTTGATAGAAATCGAGGAGGGTCATCGGGCAGCTTGCTGGGTGAACACTAAAGATGGGAGCGTGCGGGATGTCTAATCACGAAGAAACATTGATCAGAGTAGAAGATCTAAAGGTGCATTTCCCTATCTACCGGGGTGTTATCCGCCGACAAGTTGGGTCTGTAAAAGCTGTGGACGGAGTGTCGTTCCAGGTTAAGAAGGGCGAGACCTTGGGTTTGGTAGGGGAATCTGGCTGTGGGAAAACCACGACAGGCCGGGCAATTGTACAGCTCTACAAGCCTACCGCCGGTCATGTTTACTTCAGGGATATTGACCTGGTTAGTCTCAAAGAAGAACCAATGCGTTTGATGCGCAAAGAAATCCAGATGATCTTCCAGGACCCTTATGCCAGCCTCAACCCGCGTATGACTGTTCGCGATATCATTGCCGAACCGCTTCTAGCATTTGGCATGGCTACAGGTAAAGAACTCGATACTCGTGTTAAAGAGTTGATGAGATTGGTTCGTTTGGATCCTGACTTCATCTACCGCTTCCCCCATGAGTTTTCTGGCGGTCAGCGCCAACGTATTGGCATTGCACGGGCACTGGCACTGAACCCAGCCTTTATTGTCTGTGATGAGCCTATATCAGCGCTGGATGTGTCCATCCAGGCGCAGATCATCAACTTATTTGAAGATCTTCAAAAAGAGCTCAATCTAACTTATCTGTTCATTGCGCATGACCTTTCCATGGTCCGCCACATCAGTGATCGTGTCGCGGTAATGTACCTCGGCATCATCGTTGAACTGGCAGATCGCAATGAAATCTATAACAATCCTCTGCACCCTTATACCCAGGCTTTACTATCAGCCATTCCGGTTCCGGATCCTGAGCATTATCGCAGGCGTTCCCGCATCGTCTTGGAAGGCGATGTGCCATCGCCTGCAAATCCACCTTCTGGCTGCCGTTTTAGAACACGCTGCCCCAAGGCGGATGAAGAATGCGAAAAGGGTAGGCCGGAATTCCGTGAAATCCTGCCGGGTCACTTTGTTGAGTGTTTTAAGGCGGAGGTTCCCAGCCCTTTAAAGGAGGTCACATTTGAGGAAAATTCAATCTTAAAATGACGAAACTGAGTAAATCCAAATTCATTCTCTCAAGGAGGAGAAAAATGCGTAAGTTTTCAGTTTTACTTGCTTTAGTGTTAGTTCTCGGCATGCTTCTCTCAGCATGCCAAACCACAACCCCTGTTGTTACTGAGCCCCCTGCGGCAGAAGAACCCACCGAGGAACCTGTGGCGGAAGAACCCACCGAGGAACCTGTGGCGGAAGAACCTGTAGTTGAAGAACCCGTCTCGATGAGTCAGTACCTGGGTTCGAATAAGCTCGATGGCAATGGCGCTCCGCCAACCTTCTTTGACGACGTCCACATTCGCCGCGGTTTTGCATACGCCTTCGATTGGGATGCCGTCATCAATGAAATCTACCAGGGCGAAGCTATCCAGTCCAACGTTCTGGCCCTGATTGGTATGCCTGGCTACGATCCTGAGGCCCCTCACTTCACGTTAGACCTCGAAAAGGCTGCTGAAGAATTTAAACTGGCTGACGTCGACAAAGATGGTATTCCTGCTGGTGAAGATCCGGATGATGTCTGGGAAATGGGTTTCAGAATTCAGATGGCTTATAACACCGGTAACGCCACCCGTCAGACATATGCTGAAATTTTGCAGACCAACCTGGCTGAGATCAACGACAAATTTGTCCTTGAAGTACTCGGTCTGCCCTGGCCTGCCTACCTGGCTGCCCAACGCGCCCATAAAATCCCCATCATGGTCGCTGGCTGGTTGGAAGATATTCACGATCCTCACAACTGGTATCAACCCTACACCACTGGCACCTATGGCGCTCGCCAGAACCTGCCTGAAGACCTGAGAGTTCAATTCAAAGCACTCCTGGATGAAGGCGTAAGTCTGATCGATCCTGCTGAACGGCATGCAGTCTATCAGCAAATGAACCAGCTCTACTTCGATCAAGCTGTTGGTATCCCTGTTGTCTTGGTGACCGCCCACGGTTATGAACAATCCTGGCTATCCGGGCGTATTATGAACCCGATTTTCGCAGGTGATTATTACAAGACCATATCCAAGGACGGCGGGGCTGACCCCACAACCATCGTGAACGCTACCATTGGTGATGCCGACACGCTGGACCCAGCTTTGAGCTACGATACTTCCAGCGGTGAAGTTATCCAGAATGTTTACGAAACACTGGTTTACTATGATGGCGTCGCGACCGATAAATTTGTTGGTCAATTAGCCGAATCCTGGGAAGTCTCCGAAGATGGTACTACATGGACCTTCAAACTCCGCGATGGTGTCAAATTCCACGAAGGTGGTGATTTGACCCCCTCAGATGTGGTTTACTCCTTTGTCCGCGGTCTGCTGCAGGGTGGCTACTCCTCACCGCAGTGGCTCCTGGCTGAACCAATCCTCGGTGTTGGAATCGATGATATCACTGGTATTGTTGATGACTTCGCTTCCGCTGACAGCCGCGAAACCCTCCTAACCAATCCACCCGAAAAGCTGGTTGCAGCTTGCGAGACGGTTTACTCCCACTTCACTACCGATGACGCTGCTAACACCGTCACCATCACCCTCTCACAAGGCTGGGGCCCCTGGTTGGCCACCATTGCCCAGGGCTGGGGTTCCATCATGGACAAGGAATGGGTTGTTGAAAACGGTGGTTGGAATGGCGAATGCGATACCTGGCAGAATAACTATGCCATGGTCTCTGCTGACGATCCTTTCAGCAAGATCATGAATGGTACCGGTGCCTACAAGTTGGATCACTGGACTCCTGGTGAGGAAATTGTTTTGACCGCTTTCGATGGTTATTGGGGCGAGCCCGCCAAGGTCGAACGTGTCGCAATTAAGATCGTACCTGAATTTGGTACCCGCTTTGCGATGCTTCAGGCTGGTGAGGCTGACATCATCGATGTCGATACTGCCATGCGCCCACAGGTGGACCAGATGGTCGGCGAGATTGCAATTTACAATCCCGAGACTAACGCTTACGACGATCCAATTCCGGTGTGCACAGTTGATACCTCCCTGCTCGGCTTGGAACGCTTCAACACCGAAGGCTGTACCGAAGGTAATGGTCAGCCCCTGCGCCTGTATTACGGACGCCCGGCGCTGCAGCAAGATGTTTTGACCTTCACCTTCTTTGTCGAGTAATAAGTACACTTAGACCCGTATTGCGGGAGCCCTTAGGGGCTCCCGCAGATCCGAAGTCATTTTTACTTCGGAATGAGCTGAACGATTTTCTGCCTGTTCCGAAGGCAAAATGAACTGTGAGGAAACTTTATGACTAATTACATTATTCGTCGTTTGCTGATGGTGCCATTGTTATTGGTCGGAGTCACGCTGATCATTTTTGGCATGCTGCAACTGTTGGGTCCGGTCGAGAGATCGGCGCTGTATGTCAAGGATTTCCCAAAAAATGATAAGCAGGTCCAGGGCATTATTACAAGATACGGGCTGGATAAGCCATTCCTGACGCAATATGGAATTTGGCTCGTCGGTGTGAAAGATCCCGTTACCGGAGAACGCGATGGCGGCATTCTGTTTGGTGATTTTGGTTACTCCCGAACTGCTTCACAGGATGTTATCGATATTGTCAAGAATCGCTTCCCGAACACGGTGGATCTGGCTTTGTGGACTGTTTACCCGATGCTCTCGGTGGGTATCTGGCTGGGTGTGAAAGCCGCCGTGAACCAAAACAAATTTATCGATCAGGCTGCCAGGGTGTATAGCATCATCGGCACATCCTTCCCAACCTTTGTATTTGGACTATTGCTGTTGATGCTCCTCTATGCCGGACCACAATATTTCTTACCAGGGAAGATGTCGGATTGGGTTAGTCAGCTCATCTTTTCAGGTGAATTCAAACAATATACGCATTTGCTTTCAATAGATGCCTTGCTCAACCTGCGCTTTGACGTATTTTGGGATGCGCTCAGGCATATGATCATGCCAATTTTGACTTTGTCTTACATCAATTGGGCAACCTATGTGCGTGTGACCCGCTCTTCTATGCTCGAGACACTGCGCATGGATTACGTCACAACCGCACGCGCCAAAGGTTTGAGCGAAAACACCGTTATCAATCAACACGCCCGACCAAATGCTATGCTGCCAATCGTAACCATGGCTGGTTCCAGCATTGTTGGTCTGCTGGGTGGTGTTGTGCTTACAGAAACTGTCTTCAATTACCCTGGAATTGGTAAGGCAGCTGCCGATGCGGCAGGCCAATTGGATGTCGTCACAGTGCTTGGTCTGGCAATTTTCAGTGGCGCGATCCTGATCTTTGCAAATCTGATCGTGGACGTAGTCTACGCCTTTATTGACCCCAGAGTCCGTCTTGCATAAGGAGCCCAGATGACTGAACAACCTGAAATGATCCCGACTGGTGACAACCGTATGCTCGATGAGGTCTTTAGTGACCGAAAGATCACCTGGCTGGAAAAAACGCTGGGAACTGATAACTATCGTATTGTCAAAGGCTTATTCAAAACGCCAGCATCCATTATTGGTTTTATTTTGATCCTGATTTTTGTTCTGATCGCAGTTTTTGCTCCTGCGATCATGCCTCCTGTTGATAACGACCCCTTTAAAATGCCCCGCGATGGCTATAGCGGTGAACCAAGGGGTCCTGGAGCAGAGTGGACTCGTAAAGTACCTGATATGCCATTTTGGTATGAACCTTTGACTGGTAAAACCGAAATGACGCATGTGCTGGGGACCACGCAGGGTCAATATGACATTTTGTATGGTATTGTCTGGGGTACCCGAACCGCTTTTAATACTGGTCTCTTGGTCGTGGCTGTGACGGTGATCATTGGCGTAGTATTGGGCTCCATTGCAGGCTATTATGGCGGTTGGGTGGATAACGTCATTATGAGAATCACAGATATTTTCATGACACTTCCATATATCATGATGGCGCTGATTTTCTCGGCAGTTCTGACCCCTGTTCTCGGACGCAGTTTGTGGCCACCATTGATTGCCATGACTACCTTCGGCTGGATGGGTTACGCACGTGTTATCCGCTCCGATATTCTGTCTATCAAGGAACGCGATTTTGTTTTGGCAGCCAAGGTCTCGGGCGTCAAGAAGAACCGCATTTTGTTCAAACACGTTCTACCGAATGCTATTTTCCCAACGCTGGTGCTGGCGAGCCTTGGTATCGGTGAGGTCGTGCTCGGTTTCGCCTCGCTTTCCTTCCTTGGAATCGGTACCGAAGTAGGTTATGCCGACTGGGGGCAGATCCTCAGTTTTGCACGAAACTGGATCACCAACCTGGACCGCTACTGGTATATCGTGGTTTTCCCTGGTGTGACGCTGACCTTGTTTGTCATGGGCTGGAACCTGGTGGGAGATGCGTTGCGAGACGTGTTGGACCCACGTATGAGGGGCAAGATATAGTTAGTTAGTGAAAAATTGGTAAAACCGGCGATATTTCGCCGGTTTTTTTATCTTTCAATTCGCTGTTGAAAATACAGGTTTTTCCTGAAAAGCAGCATCCCCAAAGAAGGAGTGCTTTAGACCGTAGCCGTCAGGCGTTCGTGCCAGAGCTGGAGCTGGCAGCGGGCATCGGTCTCGATGGAGACGTAGCGCTCAATCAGACTACAGGGAAAGTCAGGGCATTCTGCACAAGTTTGGCGGACGCGGCTGGTAGCACATTTTCGCAAGGAGCAAGCCTGGCACATCTTGCTCTCCAGACGCTGCTGGCTGTGGCAGCCCTGGCAGGTCATTTCTGATGGAGAATACCAACTGCTCTCACTCGAATACTCTGCTGCCAGCCAGACCTTGTGCGCCTGATCTTGCTTTTGGGTGGCCTGGTAGACGGGGCATTCCTCACAATTCATGCCACAAAAGGACCAATGAGCCATTGCGCCTCCTTTCACTAAACGAATGGTTCACCCTGGATCGCAGCATGAATCATGCCAGTTTAAAGGAGCGGAAGTAGGATTTGCTTACTGGTCTTTAATGAGCTGAGAGATAAAGTCTCATCGGTGGATGTTTGGCTTGCAGCAAGCTGAAGCCCAGGCTCTCGTAGAGCGGCTGCCCATCAGGAGTGGCATCGAGATCGATATAAGGCAGGTTGATCTCCCGGGCTTTTTGGATCAATGCCTGCATAATTGCTCGCGCCAAACCCTGGTGACGATACTCGGGCCAAGTGAGGATGTTGATGATCCGTCCATATTGCCCATCAGGTACCCCTGGATGCCACATCACTCGAACAACCTGTAAAAACCCAACCGCGGCCATCGCTTCGCCTTCCATGGCTATCCAGGCGAAGAGGTCACGCTCAAGATGTTCAGATAGAAAAGTATCGAGTTGCTGATTTACCTTTGGCAAATCGTCGGGGAGGATGGGGTAACCGAGAGTATAAAAAAATCCAGCCGGGTCTTGATCAGCAGGGGAATGTCTTTTGGTAGGGCTGGACGTAAGATGGTGGGCATATCAGCGATTTTCCTCGTTGAGGGATTTATTGCGGTAGGTGAGATCCGGGCGGGTCTGCCAGCCCTGGCTTTCCCAGAAGGCATTGCCTTGCTGGTTTGTCGCAAAGACCAGCAAGCCTGCCCTGTTGATCCCTTCTGCTCTCAGAGCCTCACAGGCAGCATCTGCCAGCTGCTTTCCGATTCCCTTGCTCTGGTGTTCGGGCAGAACGATGGCGTGGTAAATATAGCCGCGCCTGCCGTCATGCCCGGCCAGGATGCCGCCAACAATCTCACCGGCAATTTCTGCTACAAAACACGTGCTGGGATTTCGCTTCAGGAACTTGAGGATGCCTGCTTCACTGTCGTCCAGGCTGCGCAGTCCAAGGTTAAAACCCGGCACGCTGTTCCAAAGGGCGAACAGAGCAGGGTAATCTTCGGGGGTCATCAACCGCAGAACAGCTTCAGGCATAAACCAGCACTAAATCATGCCATAACGCGCCAGCGCGGTGTTCAGGATCAGGTTGATCAACTCGGTATGACTGATCCCGTCAGCATTGGCTTCGATGACAATGTCAGAAAGCTTGGGCATCAATCCTGGCAGAGGATTGATCTCGAGAATGTATGGTTTGAGGTTGTCGTTCTGGTCGAGCCGAAAGTCAATTCGGGCGAAATCAAGAGCGCCTGTAACGCGGAAGACAGCTGCTGCCAGCCAGTTGAGTTCATCCACCATGTCTTCGTCCAATGGAGCAGGGCAGAGATACTCAAGTTCAGCAGCCAGGGCGGTTTTCAGGTAATTGCCGTAGACGCCATCGGTCTCAAGGTAGGGGTCGAGATTTACTTCCATGGGGGGCAGAAAGTGCAAGCCGGCGTGAATGCGATGCGCGTCTTCATCCAGGGGAATACGGCGGGCAACAGGGCCAATCAGGTTGCCAACCAGGCCGACTGTGACCTCACGCCCTTCAATAAAGCGCTCCACCAAGGCTGGCTGTTTGTAGCGTTTAAGGATGTAGCGCAGCTGCGTTCGAAGTTCCTTATCGTTATGCAGGATGGACTGGTAAGAAATGCCCATTCCCGTGCCTTCGCGGCTGGGTTTGATGAACAGGGGGTAGTGCATACCCTCCTCCAGGGGTTCATCTTCGCGTTCGAAGGATTGAAATTCAGGCGTAGGCAGATTGTGCCAGGCGAGAATACGCTTGGTCATGGGTTTGTCAAGAGCGAGGGCGAGCGTGAGCACCTTTGAACCGGTGTAGGGGATCTGGAGTTTCTCGAGGATGGCGGGGATTTGCGCTTCACGCGAGTCGCCGAAGTGTCCCTCGGCAATATTGAAACAGATGTCAGGTTTGTAAGCGCGAACGGTATCAATGATAGATTCGTCGGCTTCGAGGAATTCACATTCGTGCCCACCAGCGCGGATGGCATCGCGCAGAGAGAGGACAGTAGATTCTGAGTCGAGATCGTCCCACTGATCCTCACTCATGCCTTCAAAGGCAGGCGCGTTCGCCTTGATGTTTGCCAATACCGCCACGCGGAATTTCTTCATTTGTCAATTCTCCCGGAATTGTGATGTTAAGCAACAGAATTATAGTCACTTTGAGCAGGATGTAAAGAGAATCTGAAAATTGTTACAAAATGATAACAAAAAACCTCCCAGAGGAATTGGGAGGTTAAAACTAACGGTTAGCTTGGAATTCAAAGTCATTCAATCACAATCATGAGTTCGTCTTCCGCTTTTGCCTTACGTGCGCCACGTTCGAGGTCGACCTTCTGGAGCATCAGTATGCCAACTATGAAAAAGATAACCAGCGATATAATGCCCAGGCGGACATTGCCGGTGAGTTGGGTGACCAGCGCCATGATTGCCGGACCGACGATGGTATTGAATTTCTCTGAAACGCTGAAAAGGCCGTAAAATTCCGCAGTTTTACTCTTAGGCATGAGTTTACCGATTAAAGAGCGGCTCAGAGCCTGGCTGCCGCCCTGCACGGTTGCCACACCAAAGCCCAGTGCGAACATATGCCAATCTTTGGTCATGAAGTAGCCTATAATTGCCACCAGGGTGTAAATAACCAGGCTGATGGAAATCGCCTTTTTGTTACCAAGCTTGGAGCCGAGCCTGCCGAAAAGCAAAGCAAATGGCGCAGCTACGAACTGAACCATCAGGAAAGTGCCCAACACAGTCATAGTGCTGAACCCCAGATCTGTGGCGAAGGCTGCAGCCATGGTGATGATGGTGCCGATGCCGTTGGAGTAAACCAGGAACGTCAGCAGGAACCAGAAAAGGTCCTGGTAATCACGGATCTCGCGTAAGGCTTTGCCAAGGCGTTGGAGGCTGACAGTGATGCCACTTTTCCCAATTTCTTGTTTCTCTGCCATGGCGGCAGGCTCTTTAACCCTTCGGAAAAGGGGAATGGAGAACACTGCCCACCAGATCGCAACACTCGCCAGGCTGAGGCGCATCATTAATTGCGTGGCTGCTTCGTTGGTCATATTTGTCAAGAAGTTTGGTCCTACGAAAATCATGAGGACATTGATGAGCAGCAGCACTCCACCGCCGATATACCCGACAGCATATCCGCGGGAAGAAACTTTGTCCATATCTTCCGGTTTTGCCACATGCGGCAGCAGGGAGTCGTAGAAAACCAGCGAGCCAGCGAATCCAATCGTTCCAAGGATATAGAGCACGATGCAAAGGGTTTGTTGTTCCGGACCGGAAACAAAGAATAACAAAGCGGTGCTAATGATGCCGAGGGCTGCGAAGATCCCAAGGAAGAGTTTCTTGGAGGCTCTGAAATCTGCGATGCCGCCGAGGATCGGGCTGAGCAAAGCAGCGATGAGGCTGCCGATGGCGACCGCATAACCCCAAATCGGAACGGAATTGCCGCTGGCGATATAGGCGCCGAAGTAGGTGGGCAAAATCGCGCCCATAATCGTGGTGGCGAAAGCGGAGTTCGCCCAATCGTACATGGTCCAGGCGCGGATAACGCGCTTGTAACTCTTATCTTCAATAGATTGGCTTGAGTTCATTAATTGTCTCCTCTTTTGTTCAGTTTTCTTATTTTACTCCGGATGAAAGTACATCCGGAGGAACTTACTTTAAGCTTGCTCCCAGTTTGGTAAAGGTATCATTAAGCAAGGTTAAAAGTTCGCTGGCATCGCTGCAGGTAAGCAAGGCTCGCATGGTCTCGCGCGGAAGCTGATAGGGTTCGAGATAAGCCTTCAGGTATTTGCGAAAAGGCATGATGGCGTTCTCAGGGTCTGTTGCAAGCATATCCTTCAACTGCCAAAGAGTGGTTTCTGCCACTTCCTGGATGCTGACCTCATCCCGATCGCGCCAGGAAAAGATCCAGGGGTTGGCCTTGGCTGCCCGTCCGATCATAACTGCGTCGCAGCCGGTTTGCTCCAGCATGCGGCGCGCATCGGCGGGAGTGACGACGTCGCCGTTGCCGATGACAGGCAACTGCGGAAAGGCACGCTTTAGTTCAGCGATAGGCTGCCACTGCGCAGGTTTTTGATAAGAAATCTTGCCGGTGCGTCCGTGCAGCGCGATGGCCTTGGCGCCATTTTCTGCTGCCAGGCCGGCTATTTCGAGATAGTTTTGTGAATTACTGTCCCAACCCAATCGCATCTTGACGGTCACTGGAACCTTGACAGCACGCGATACCAGCAAGACAGCATCTTTAACCAGCTGCGGATTGCGCATCATTCCAACGCCAGCTCCCCGACCGGCCACGCTTTTGGCGGCGCAACCCATGTTGATGTCGATCATGTCGGGATGGAATTCTTCTTCGATGCGGGCGGCGCACTCCGCCATGCGGACAGCATCGTTATCAAGCAGCTGTGCCGCGAAGGGACGTTCTTCGTCACGCGCGAGGAGACGCTTCTTTTGATAGTTTTTTTGATGGGCGTAGTCGAGCGTGTTGATAAATTCGGAGACCGAATAAGCCGAACCGAGCCTGCGGGTAAGCAGGCGAAACGCTGCATCCGAGATGCCATCCATCGGCGCCAGGATCAGCCGCCCATGGATGGGAATATCCGCGATGAAGAAGTCAGCTTGTGTCAAAACCGGGCCCTCAGTCTGTGATTTTGAACAAGATGCTGATAACGCGCCTTGAAGGAACCTCAAGCTCCACGCTGCCGTCAGGCTGTTGCACCAGGTCGTGAATGAGACTTTCGTCGAGGTTCACCAAATGAGCGCTTTTGTTGAGCATATTAGGTTTCAAGTTTAAGTGGATGGTTTCATCTCCCAGGTTAACGCCGCGCACGACCCAGCCGCTTTCATCTTCGGCTTCCTTGATGGCTGTGATCATGAATTCCGCATGAGATACTTCCACCATGGCGCTTTTGGCAGGCAGACTGCCGGGATGCAGGCTGGAGGTTCTGACCTCCAGGTCAGTCTGGAAGGATTGCGCTAACTTCACAGCCTCAAAAAAGTCGGGACCGTGCGGAATGATGCAGAAATCGAAGGTATAGGGGCGCAACTCCTGGGCGTCGGGGGTCTGCAGGGGTGGGCCGGCATGACCGACCCGGTTCCAGAGGTCATCCCGGCTGAGCCAGCCAACGCAACGCAGCAAGGTGAGGTTGATTTCGGCGTCACCATTTTTGTCGCGTACCACTGCGACTTCAGGCAAGCCACTGTTGGCAATCATCAACCCGCCCTGCTCATTGCTCACATCCACGAAACTGCGCTGGGGCACTTCGGGGCGGGGCAACTCACGCCAGGAACTGTCGGTCTTGGGGAGATCAATGGCGCGGGTGAGGATATCGTAATGCCCATCATAGCGGGCAGAATCTACCTTCAGACCGGTTTTGAAGCGTACCCCAAGGCGATGATCGAGCGCTTCGTTTTCGAAGTGGACCTGGACTTCTGCCTGCGGTACATTTTTGACCAGTCTTACCAGAACATCGAGGTTGTGGGTAATGGTGGTTTTCTCGCGACTGTCGCGCGATTCTGTCAGAGAGACAGGCAGGTCGATTATCAGGCTCAGCATGAGAGCCTCATACAGACTGGTTTTGTACTTGGTTGTAGAAACCAACCTGGGTCGGATCTCAGTGTCATGTTCAGGGGGTGTAAAGTTGTACTCATCGCCGCGGTCTCCCACGTCCACGATCCGGCACAGCCCCTCAAAAACACGACCTGTTCGGAGGTCCGCCAGGCGGAGGCTACCATCAGCACCGGCGACTTGGATTTCCAGGAATTGGTTGGAGATGAAATCGTCCAGATCCTCCTCCGGCTCTTCATAGGCATTGCCCGGTTTGTTAGATTTGCAGATCCAATAAGTGCGGTAGCCCATAGCAGGAAGATTTTCAGCGAGAATATCCAGGGTGGCAGTGGGCACATTGAAGACCTTCACTCTAACCAGGGCTTCCGGATCAGAATGTGAGATCAGGGCGGTTACCTGGTTGAATGCAGCAGCAAGGTTCTCGAGATCGGGTTTGAGCAGAGATGAAAACTCAGCTTCAATGCAAGGCAGTCCATTTTCATTCGTCAGCTTGGCGTAAACCAGGGCTTTGCCATCATGACCCGACTCGGAAGCTCCCTGGAGAAGCCCCATGAGTTCCCGGACAGGATAAACATTGGACTCTTTAAATACAGGTCCGCGCAACATGTAATCCACCGCAACCTGCTTGCCATCTGAATCGATGACACGCAGCGATTTGAGGTTATGAGGTATATCTATCGAGGGACTAACGATCGCGCTGTGGCGGTAGGGGGAAGCGTTGAAAACTGTCAGAGCCGCGTACTCACCATGATTGCCGTTTGGTGACGTGTTGATCTCGAAACTGAGAGCGTCCAGTGACTGGCTGGTGAGTTCTTCGCCCATTTGATCGACCTGGTCGAATCGGCTGATCATGTCATGATGGGTGGCATCGATGGAGCAGCCGCAAATGGAATCGTGCGGGTGATTGGTGATGAGCAGTTTCCATGCCTGGTGCACGACCGATCCGGGGTCGGCAATGCGACGGGTTTTTTGATGTATGGTGGGTGGAGTGAAGGCCGCTTTACCGCGGGTTTGTAGTTCAGCCCAGGTGGAAAACGGCTCCACCCAGCGTTCGAGCAAGTTCTGCGAGTGGTGATTGCGCTGCTTGATCCACATCCTGGCTGAAAGGACAGCTGGCAAAATGTGAGCCTTGTGGGGGTCGCGCAGCTCACCCTGCAGGGTCTGGAGAGGGATGTTTCGTTCAGAAATTTCATTGGTGACGGCTGCCAGGTAACCTGGAAGAGTGGAGTGGATTGCCTGCCGGTCTGACTGATTGTGCTGGTTGAAGTAGCGTAGATGCTCAGGCAGTTCCGGACGGGGTTCAAGGTGATCGCTACCGCGCATCATCAGGTAATGCGAACTGGGGTTATAGGGTTGAAGCTTATCAGCTTCGGCATTGAGGAGGTATGTTGATTGGTCGGGATCAGAGGCTGGCCATTCGGCAAGATTGCCATAACCATCGTAGAGGTGAGCCAGCAGGACGCTGGAGCCATCGGGGGATTGCCAGGTGAGCAGCGTGGGGGAGCCATCTGGCACGCCGCGCCAAAGACAGGCGGTATCCATGTGAAAGCCGTTGAGGATCTGCGGTAACTGGGAGAGATGTCCGAAGGGGTCGGGGATGTAGCCAACCATCATGCGCTGACCAAAAAGCTGACAGATATCTTTCCCGATCAACAAATTGCGCACGATCGCTTCCGGGGAAACCAGGAATTCATCCGGCAGGACGTACCAGGGACCGATCAGGATCCGATTTTCCCGGATATATTGCTGCAACCGCGGCAAGTTTGCCATGCGAACCTGCAAGTAGTCCTCAAGCACAATTGTCTGCCCATCCAGCATGAAATGCAGGTAATCCGGGTCATTATCCAGGATGATTAAAAGATTATCCACAAGGTGGACGAGCTGCAGGCGGAACTGTTGGAAGGTCTTATACCATTCGCGATCCCAATGGGTATGGGAAATAACATGCAATGTTTGCATAACCTCTCCTCAAAGCTCAGAATTTGTTTAATTATGCCACAAAGGCATTGGTTTTGGCTATTTCAGTACTGGGAGAGCGCCCATTGGGCTGCTTCACGTACAACTGCCTCTGGTTCGTTGGCTGCGCAGTCCAGCAAGGCAGGTCTGGCTGCTTCCAGGCGGGCATTGCCGAGGGCAATCGCGATATTGCGGCGGAAGCCCTGGTATTTGGCCCGCAAAATGGGAGTGTTGGCATAACGGGATTTGAAGTCTGCTTCTGTAAGCAAGAACGATTGGAGTAAGTCGGGATGTGGATCGAACCGTTCGGAGTTAACAAATAGCGGAGTAGTGTTTTGCGGTTTTTGGTTGGAAGGGCAGATGGTCTGACAGGTATCACAGCCGAAAATACGCTGCCCGAGCAGAAGGCGAAAGGCAACCGGGATAGATCCGCGATGCTCAATGCTCAGGTAAGAAAGGCATCGGCGGGCGTCAATGGAGCGGTTAGGAAGGATCGCTTTGGTGGGGCAAGCCATCTGGCAGCGGTGGCAGTCGGCGCAGTCGGAATTTGTGAGAGATTTATCCGGCTTGAGAGGGATGCTGACCAGGAGTTCACAGAGGAACAGCCAGGATCCGTAAGCCTGGGAGGTCAGGCAGGAATTCCGGGCAATCCACCCCAGGCCGGCTTGCTGCGCGTAGTCTTTTTCGAGGACTGGAGCAGTGTCGACGCAAACCAGGTGCTTGAGTGGTTGGTCAGTGAGTTGGGCGATTTTCTGCGCAAGGAGCTCTGCCGCAGCTTTCAGAACCTGGTGGTAATCGGGCAGAAGAGCATAAGCGGCAATACTCCCCTGGTTTTGTTGGGGTTTTTGGGTGCTAGTCGGGACAGGATAGGTTGTGGCGAGGCTGATAACCGTGCGGCATCCCGGCAGGAGTTTGGCTGGGTCATAGCGGGCTTCAATGGCGTTTGGCCGCGCCATGTAGTCCATGTCAGCGTAATGCCCGGCTTCGATCCAATCCAGATAAGCCTCATAGTGGGGTGGGGTGTCTGCGCGGCTAAAGCCACAAAGCACAAAGCCGAGACTTAACGCCTCGGCTTTGATCAAATCTTCAAGGGACATGCTGCCTACTTTAGACGATGTTGTATTCAAACCAGAAGATGGCGAACCCTACATCACTGGGATTCACGATCACCCACTCGCTCTTAACCGCGCCGGTCTCTGAGGGGGCGGTAAATTCGATCGTAATCTGTACGCTCATGTTCGGCGGCACCTCGTAGGGCATATTGATCTTGGTAGGGGCGCCCATGGCTGGCCCGCCAGTGTGCATGATATAGTAGCTGGTATTCCAGGTGGTTGTTCCGGTGTTCATTAAGGTGACAACTACGGTAAATTTTGCGCCAGCCTGGATGTTCGAGCCATCGGCTGGATTACTATAAGTCCAGACGCCAGCATCAACGCCTGTTTGGGGTGGTGGCGGCGTGGCTGTGGTTGGACCGGGAACTGTGCTGGTTGGCAGACCAACCGCGGCGGTCGGAACTGTAACTGTAGCTGTGGGGGGAGCCAGAGTGGGGCTGGGAGCAAGCGTGGGTGTGGGAGTCTCACTGGGGCGGGCAATTTCGGTCCGGGTTAGTTGAAATGCAATGGTTTCGGCTACATACGTTCTCATTTGGTCCGGACTGGGTGTGCTGACGCGCGGTCCGCAAGCGCTTAGCGCTAAAACCGCCACACTGAGCCCCAGCAGTAGTTTAGTAATCTTTATTCGTGTCATAATTCCTCCAGGTCTTCAGCAGACTGGGTAGTTTCGTTTATCAATTGTCAAGGTGATTGCTCATTTTGTCAAGCTTAGCCGCGTGCATCAGGGCGCAATCACTGGAGCGAGCAGGTGGACGGTATCTCCCTGGGGGGAGCCATTTGCTTCAAGCTGCAGGATGATCCGTACGCTTTTTCCTGAAAGCGAAGACAGGTCCTGGCTGATGCTGAGCAGTTTGCCATCATACTCTTTCTGCCAGTGCGCGATTTCAACCAGCGGTTTGTCGCCTTCCTGGTAACTGAGCCGCAAAGTCACATTGCAGGACTTTTGATCAGAAGCACAACCCAAAACTGTGCTGAATTTGGCGTTTTCGGGTATCAACATAACCGGCAACGTGCCCCGCAGCATACCATCCTGACTCTGCTGAACTCCAAGCCATAAGGCGGGTTCGTTATCTTTGCTGCCGTTTTCGAGTACCGGCGCCATGTCCGTATAGGCAAAGCCACGTGTATCTGTCGGCAGGCCGGGGCAGGGGAGTTCCCCTGAGGCACTGGTCCAGCGGATGCTGCAAGCCATGGCGACCAGGTCGATTTTGCCGGTCATGACCTGGATCTCCACCCAAAACGTCTGGGATGGATCCTTGAAGCTGAAAAGCACGCCATCAGCATTACGCAGCTTGAAATCCGCCCGGTAACTACCGCCGACCATCGGAGCTGTGAAAGGGATGCTGATGGTCACATCGCTTCCCGGCGGGACGGACTCTTTGGCAAGCGGAATGACTTCGGGGGCATTCATGGGATTTCCACTGCTGAAAACCACATCATAATCCGCATTCCAGGTGCATGAACCGGCGTTGCGCAAGGTCCAGGTCTTGGTAAAGGCAGTGCCGGGTGGGAATTGGCTTCCGTCCGGGATGGTTTCATCGACAAAAGCTGCCTGGTCGCAGCTTCCGGAGAGAGTGGGAGTGGGCAGTTGGGCTGCGGTGGGAATGGCAGGGTCCGTTGGCAGGCTGAGGGTCGGAGCAGGGGTTGGTTCGGGGGTCGGTGGCGCTGGGGAAGGCACGAAAGAGACGGCTGTTTGAGTGCGGGCGGCCTGGTCTGTTGCCACGATTTGAGTGGTGAGTGCCTCAACCGTTCTGGCAGCCTCGGTGCGAACACTATCCAGCGGGTCTGTGGGAGTAACGGTGTTGGATGCGGGTTGACAGGCGCTGAACAGCAACACTGCCAATAAAATCAATAGTAAGGATTTATGTGGCTTCATCATAGCCTCGTTAACAAGAGGTGTTGTAAGTATAACGCCAAAAAAACAGCAGACCGATCGGTCTGCTGTTTCCGTCAGATTGGGTCAAGCCCGGCGGTGACCGATAAACACCGTTCGTAAGAACAAACCAATTTTTATTTTCTGCCCGCTGAGCAGGTACTGAGAGCTGAAGAGGTTAGCAACGCCGTGGATGACGATGAGGACTGTGCCAACCAGCAGCGCGATGCTGGCAATGAGCTGCCAGGTGGGAACGGGACCTACCGAGAGCCGTGTGAGCATCACGACCGGCGACGTGAAGGGGAAGAGCGTCATGAAGGTTGTAAAGGACGAAAATGGCGTCTCAATCAACTGGTTGATTGACAGGATTGTAAAGATCAGGGGGAGACTCAACACAAAGGTGGACTGATTTCCTTCCCGGAGGTTGGGTGCCACTGCGCCCATGCCTGCCATCAAGCTGCCGTAAAGCAAAAAGCCGCCGATAAAGAAGGGCACGCTTGCCCACAGCACACTGGTTGGAATGCTGATATTCTGCAGGAAAGGCAGCGAGGTCTTGCCCATGTCCATAAGCAGGGTCAACGTCCCAAACCAGACAACCATCTGCATCAGGCTCAGCAAACCGAATGCCATGATCTTGCCTATAAAGAGATCGAGAGGCCGTGCTGAAGAAAGCAGAATTTCGATCGTTTTGTTCTCTTTGTCCTTGGTGACGGCACTTAGCATCAAGCCGGAACTGATCAGGATGATCATATAGAAGAACATGGTGACTGCGTATGGGACCCAATAGGTACCGGCGTTGGATTGGTCGCGCGTGTCAGCAGTTTCAGGATTGAGATATTCAAAGGTAAAGTTGGCTGGGTTCATGAAGCGCATAAAGCGCTCCTGGTCAGCCCCAAGAAGATTGTAATTGATCAGATCTTTGAGGACGTCCTGCTGAAGGAGCTCCGTGATCATGCTGATTTGAGGTTTAATGAAGCGCATATTGCCAGTTTCGAGATAATCAGGTTCGATCACATAAAAGCCCTGCAACTGACCAGCGGCGGTCTTCTCACGTGCATCCGCCTCTGACTCAAGGGGCACGAGCCTGCCTTGTGTCGCCCATTCGGGGTATTCCTTGATCACATTCGCCTGGTCCACTACTCCGATGGGGAGGGGACTGCCGACTTCCTGGGTGATCACTTCCTGGATAGATTGGGATTCGTCCTGGTTGATGAGGTTTAAGACCCCCAGTAGCAAGGAAGGAATGAGCGGCACAAGAATCAGGCCGAGGATGAAAGACCGGCGCCTGAGAACCGTCAGAAATTCAAATTTGAAGACGTTAAGAATGTTACGCATTGCGGGTCTCCTTCTTGAAGATCTCTTTGAGCGAGAGCCGCTTGCTATATTGCAGCATACCGCGTTTAAAGACGACCCCCGCGAGCCAGAACATAAGCAGCGTCAAAAGGATGATGACCACGAAGACGAGGCCGATTTCCAGCGGTGTCACTGGGCTGAATGCCATGCGGAGAGAGAGTGCCATGGGGGCACTGAGGGGGATAAAGCTCAGCACTCTGGCGAGGAGGCCATTGGGGTTGTTGAGAAAGACGCTGAAGAAGTAGAAAGGGAACATCATCGGTACTACCATTAGTCCAATCACTCCCTGCGATTCTTCAGTGCTGGTCATTGCAGCGCCGATGGTTGCCATCAAAGCTGCAGTGAAGAGGAACGACAGGATCATTAGAGCAATGCTGATCGCCAGGTATGAACCTGAAAGATTGATATCCGCCAGAAATCCCAGCCGGTTGCGGAAGATAAACCCCGCGATGCCAAGCAGAAGGACCCAGACAATGATTTGAGTCAGACCTACGCTGAGATTGCCAATTATTTTGCCAGCCATGATTTCTCGCGAGGGGACAGAGGTGAGCATAATCTCGATGGTGCGGTTTTCTTTTTCTTCAACCAGAGCTTTGAGCAAATAGCCACCGCTGCTCATCACCACGATGAAGTTGAGCATGCCGATCACGATTGGCACAATGATCCGATGCCAGCCAGTTCCATCGGAGGTCTGGCTGCCGTCCAATGATTGCAGGCTGATGTGGCTGCCCTCGTTGATGCGCGTGAAGACTGCTGAATCGATATTCTCGGCAACCATTAGATTCTTGCTGATAAAGTTGGTAATTTCAGCCTGGACATCGCTGTCAGGCTGCTTGTTGGTCCAGTAGGTTAACTGAAAACGCGAAGTGTAATCTTCGGGCAGGACCGCAAAGCCTTGAATCTCACCTGCCAAAGCCGCGGCGCGTGCAGCGCTTTCATCGGGATAGACATAGAGATATATCTGCGGATCAAAGAAAGTTGATTGCTTCGAATTGTCAGGCTCGATCTGGATCAAATTACCATTATCCACGATGCCAACCGGACGGGTATCAAAAGAGAGAAACGAAAGTAGCATCGAAAGAACAATAATCAACACAAAACCAAGCGGTACACTTATCAGGGAAATCCAGAAGCTTCTGTTACCGACATGGTGCAGGTATTCGTACCTGGCAACGTTAATGGTCTTATTCATCGACACCGCCGCTTTCCTTCACAACCTTGATGAAGATTTCATCGAGGGTCGGTACTGCCACCTCAAAGGAATTTAGTTTGATGCCTTGTGTGATCAACTCATTGAGTAGTTCCTGGGAAGAGAGACCTTCCTGCGGGCTAAGGCGATAAGCTCCATTGAGTTTCTCGATCCGCGATACGCCATTAAGTTTCTCAGGCAGGGGATTGAGTGCGTCGATGATCACTTCATTGGTGCGGAAGCGGTTGCGGATTTCCGAGAGTTCGCCTTGTAAGAGTACCTGACCCTGGTTAATGAGCACCAGGCGGTCGCAAAGTTGCTCCACCTGGTTCATTTGATGGGTGCACATGACAATGGTTTTACCTGCGTTACGCTGCTCAATCAGCAAGTCCTTGACCAACTGCGTGTTGATGGGGTCAAGCGCAGAAAAAGGCTCATCAATGATGATAATCTCGGGGTCGTGGATCAGGGCGGCGATAAGCTGCCCCTTTTGCTGCATACCTTTACTGAGTTCCTTGGCTTTCTTTTTTGCATGTTCGGTCAGATCGAATTTAGCCAGGTATTTGGGTAAACGTTCTTTGATTTGGTCTTCTGTGAGACCTTTGAGAGAGGCAAGATACGTCAGACCGCGGTCGAGTGGCACATCCTGGTAAAGCCCGCGTTCCTCAGGGATGTACCCGATGTGATTGAGCTTTTCGTTGGTCATGGGACCGTCGAGGATGGTCACGCTGCCGGAATCTGGTTGGTAGATATCCAAAATGATGCGGATCGAGGTGGTTTTACCGGATCCATTTGGACCGAGCAGACCAAAAATCTCACCCGGATGGACATCGAAAGAAACGTCTTTGACTGCCTGAGTGGCGCCAAAACTCTTCGCAATTTTATCTACAATAATGGTTGCCATAGTGCTCCGATCAATGATTTAAAAAGATTTTACTCTATAGATGATAACAGTTTTTGGAGGAGTTTAGTGTTAAAAACAATAGATTTTCTACAGTGGTGAGACTTGATGGTAAACTCTTAACTTAAGGATATTCACCGTAGGTAACCTTTATCGAAATATCGACGTTCATCCACAAAATCCCCAGAGTAACTTAGAATTAGGGTACCACGATTATGAGGGCATCATCTTGATCACTAACCACAAATTAACATTGAAGATTTCTGGACGAACCTGGGCTGTAATGGTTGCCCTGGCTGTCACCGGGCAGATCGCGTGGGCTGTTGAAAACACCTGGTTCAACACCTTCGTGTTCGACACTATTACCCCTGATCCACGACCGATTTCCTGGATGGTAGCTGCCAGCGCGATCGTTGCCACTCTTACAACCATTTTCATCGGCACCCTGAGCGACCACACCCGTTCAAAATGGGGTCGGCGCAAACCTTACATCCTGTTTGGCTATATCCTCTGGGGTCTGATGACAATTCTCTTCCCCACTACCGCCCTGATCAAGGATATCTCCCTTGCGGTCGTGATGGTGGTTTTACTGGACTGCCTGATGACTTTTTTTGGTTCAACTGCCAACGACGCTGCTTTTAACGCCTGGACGGCAGATGTGGCTCCAGCAGATCAGCGCGGTAAGGTGGAAGGCGTGCTCAACCTAAGCCTGTTCATCGCCCAGTTGGTAGCAATCGTAGCGGCTGGCGCATTAATAGACAGAGTTGGTTACTTCACCTTCTTCTATGTTTTAGGTGGGATTGTGATGGTAGTGGGTCTGATTGCTGGCGGAGCGTTACCAGATCAGCCAAGTGACAACCTGCTGCAAAGTGAGAAGGGAATTTGGCAGGAGATAAGGGATATTTTCCGCCTTGAAACTGTACGGGGGAATTCAAAACTTTTTATTATCCTGATTTCAGCCATGCTGTTGGGGGTTGGCTTCCAAGTGGCTTTCCCATACATGATCATCTACATCAATAACTACATCGGCGTGAGCAAGACGGAATATGCCCTCGTAGGCGGCGCGGTAATCATCGGAAGTGCGATTGCAGCTCTTCCACTTGGAGTCTTGGCTGACAAAATCAGCAAGCGCCTAATGATGGCAGTCTCTATCGTACTCACCTGCCTGGGCTGTTTTGCTTTTTCGTTAGTCCGGAGCATCCCACTTCTCGCCTTGGCTGGGCTGGCATGGCAGATGTTTAACATGTCCGCTTCGATTGCTGCCATGTCCTGGCTGAAGGACTTGTTGCCAGAGGAAAGCCGTGGGCGTTTCCTGGGAATACGCATGATCTTCTTGGTTTTGCTACCAATGCTGATCGGACCAGGCATCGGTTCGGCCCTTATTCGCCGATTCGGCATCCCCACGGTGCTAAACGGGCAAGCCGGCTTCATCCCGGTGCCCCTTATCTTCCAGGTGGGTGCAATTTTGGGTTTGCTTGCCCTGATTCCCCTGGCATTTGATCGATTGGATAAGAAGCAAGGTGAGAAAGAAGAACCAAATGCATGATTTGATCCACAATAACCTGACTACGCCGTGGAAGGTCGATCAGCCGATCCCCCTGCCAGAATACCCCCGACCGCAAATGGTTCGCGGAAACTGGCAGAACCTCAACGGCTGGTGGGATTGTGTCATCCAGAATTTGGAAGCCCCTAAGCCAGCATCTTATGAGGAAAAAATTCTTGTGCCCTTCGCCCCTGAATCCAGGCTGTCGGGTGTGGAGCACGTACTCCAGCCGGATGAGAAACTCTGGTATCGACGCAGCTTTACTGTGACCCACGCTGAGGATCAAGTGGTGCATTTGCACTTCGGGGCGGTGGACTTCGCCTGCGAGTTGTGGATCAATGACAGCAAAGTGGGGGAGCACTGGGGCGGCTATCTACCTTTCAGTTTTGACATTACGCGCTTCCTCGTTGCAGGAGAAAATGAGCTGGTATTAGCCTGTACCGATGCCACCGAAGCTGAGCTGCACCAAAAGGGCAAACAGCGCCTTGAAACTGGCGGCATCTGGTATACCTCTGTCTCGGGCATCTGGCAGACGGTTTGGCTGGAGGTTTTACCAAGGCAGCACATCCGCAGCCTGAAACTAACGCCTAACCTCGATGCAAGTAACCTGCTGGTTGAGATTGCCTTATCCGAAGCGGTGGATGCCGCGCAAGTCGAATTGGAAGCAATCGCCTCCTTTGAGGGGCAGGAAGTGGCACGCAGCAGCATAACTTCCGCCAGCCAGATGCTGCTGTACATCCCCGACCCCCAAAAATGGCATCCTGATCACCCAAATCTATACGACCTGACTCTCAAACTGAAAATTGACGGGAAGGTAGTGGACGAGGTGGGGAGCTATTTTGGCATGCGCAAGTTTAGCAAAATCCGCGACGGGAAAGGCTTTTGGCGCTTCACGCTCAATGACGAACCCATCTTTCAATTTGGTCCCCTGGACCAGGGTTACTTCCCCGAAGGGCTCTATACCGCGCCTTCCGAAGAAGCCATGCTTTATGACATCGAGTACGCCAAAAAGATCGGTTGCAACATGATCCGCAAGCATGTCAAGGTTGAGCCGGCGCGCTGGTATTACGCCTGCGATCGCCTTGGCATGATCGTCTGGCAGGACATGCCCAATGGTGGGCGCACCACCAAGGACGCCGTGGTGGCTTTTACCTTCACGTCGGGTATTCACCGCTCCGACATCCGCCGTTTGCACCGCTTTGGCAGGGAAGATCCCGAAAACCGCGAGGAATATCGCCAGGAACTCAAACAGATGATTGACAGCCTTTATCACTTCCCCTGCATCGCTGTGTGGGTGCCATTCAACGAAAGTTGGGGGCAGTTCCATGCAATCCTAACTTCTTACTGGGTGAAGGGCTATGACCCAACCCGCCTGGTGGACCATGCTTCGGGCTGGTTTGACCAGGGAGGTGGCGATTTTCAGAGCCGGCATGTCTACGTAAAACCCCTGAGCGCTTCTCAACCGGATGAGCGCATATTGGCTGTGACAGAGTTTGGCGGCTACACCATGCAGGTGGACGGGCACGTCTACACCGAAAAGAAGCGTTTTGGCTATGGTCATTACGAGGATGCTGCTTCACTCACGGCAGCTTACCTGCGTCTGCTGGAGGAGCAGGTGAAACCTCTGATCCCGCTGGGGCTTTCCGTGGCGATCTATACCCAAACTACCGACATCGAGACCGAAATCAACGGCTACCTGACCTACGACCGTAAAGTCGAGAAGATGGACCCCAGTCGCCTCCGCCAGGCTCACCTGGAACTCTACCAGGGGGCAATGAAAACCTAAAAAAATAGCCCTGAAAAGGGCCATTTTTTTGTGTGTAGAAGCTAATAAAGGTCGATCCCCGGTCGTTCCAATACCTTACCATTCAGCAGCAAAGGAACGTCGCATTTTTTGTTAAATATCAACGGCAGATTGGCCTTATAAGGACCCGTGAGAGGCGGCATTGGGCCAGCATCTAGAACGCGTACATCGTCCACATTGGTCCAGATTCCCCATGATTGCGGCCAGAGGTTGCGGTTGGAAAATACAATTCGGATATGCTGACCTTTGAAAGCCGACAGATCATAGCTGCCCATCCGCCAGCCAAGATCCTGCGCGGCGGTGGGCGGTTGCCCAGGCGTGCAAGGTTGAAACCCATCCCTCATGACTGTTTCCAGGTGATTCAAGCCAGCCCCATCTTGAATCGCCACGTAGAAGTCAGAATAATCCATGATGTCATTGACAAACATGCGGTATTTGAAAGTAAGCATTGGTCTGTTCCAGGCAGGGTCCACGTAAATGCTGGTGTATGCCCACGCTTCTCGCATGCCCTGCTCGGTTTGAGTTACCGGTTGACCAAGACGAATTGAATAACTACCGTGAGAGCTGATCGTGCTGCGGTTAACTGGTAATTTTCCGCCGCAGGTCCATTCCATCAGCGGCGGCTCGTTTTCAAAACTGCCATTCAGCGCAAGCCCAGTGGTGGGGTCGGGTGTGATAGCTTGTGGAGAAAAGAATTGCACTCTCTGGTTGGCGCTGTCTAAAACGTAAACTGAACCGGCGGGTGTCACCGCTATGTCTTTGGGTCCGCCGAATTCTCCAACGTGGTAACCTGGAGATCCAATAGAATAAAGGTAATTACCAGAGGAATCCAGGACGATAATTTCATCTTTACCAGCATCGGCTATAAACAAATTACCGTTTGATGTCACGTGAAAACCGCATGGCACATACAGCTCCCCGATTCCATGCCCATAATTGCCAAACGAGCGAAGATATTTTCCATCCTGATCATACTGAAGGATCACACCATGTGAAACGTACACGTGATCAGATTGGTCAATATGAATACTCTCTGGCCCCCAAGATGCACCTTGATCTGGAATCCAGCTCAGTAGGAATTGACCTGTATTACTGAACTTTTGAACCTTTTCAGTGCATGCATCGAGTCCATAAATATTTCCATCAGAATCCACCGCTAATGATGTTAAGCAATCCCATTGTCCATCCCCGTACCCTTCTGATCCAAATTCCCGGATGAAATCCCAATTCTGATTGAATACTTGTATCCTTGAATTTCCGCCGTCTGCAACATAAATGTTTCCAGTTGAATCCGTGGTTACATCGCTTGGTACGAAGAATTCACCGGGTCCACTGCCTTCCTGACCGATGATTGCCCTAACACTTCCATACGGCGTGAAAACTTGGATACTGTGATTATTACTATCGGGAACCAATATCTCGCCTGAAGAGGTAAGCGCCAATGCGTCTGGAAAGCGAAACTTCCCAGCACCGAGTGTTTTGCTTCCCCAGTCGCGCAGATAGGTGCCGTCGGGGGCGTGCTTATTAATTTCATCATAGTTGTACATAGAAACATAGACTGCACCATGGCTATCAACAGCCAGACCTCTGATCCAAGCCGGGACCTCTGGCAATCCAATAACTTCGTAAAGGTAACCTAAGAATAAGCCTGATGATGAGAAGATCCGAATTCTTGTGCTGTAATCAGCCACAAGGATATTCCCACTGTTATCAATGGCGATAGCATCAGGACTCAAGAGTTGATCGTCTGCCCAACCTCTTGTACCCCACTGCAATGAATAGTTCCCATTGGCATCAAACTTTTGCACGCGGTCGTTGTTACTATCAAGTATGTAAACGTACCCCAGGTCATCAATCACCAGACCTTCGGGGCGATTAAATTGACCGGGTCCAGTCCCAGAACTTCCCCATGAATTCACAAACTGACCTGAGATAGTAAATTTTTGTACCCGGTCGTTTAAATCGTCTGTTACATAAACAAAGTTATCTCCACTGACAGCGATTCCGCTAGGATTATTAAACTGACCGATTTCAGAGCCATAATTGCCCCAATAGTTGAGCACTTCCCCTTCAATTGTTATGTGTTGGACCCGATTGTTTCCGGAATCAGATATGAAGAGCGTACCGTCAGCGGCCATAGCAACTTCAGATGGCCAATCAAAACTTCCTGGATCTGTACCAAATCCTCCAATGGTTGTCATTGTATTATCGTTCTGATTTATCAATGTTATTCGGTTCAATCCTGAATTGGCAACAATCAGGTTGCCATCATCGGTAATCACCATACCTTGTGGGTACATAATTTGATCTGCCTCACCCCCCCAGGACCGGCGAAAGACATAGGGGGAGCTGTTGATGTGGGATTCAGTATTTGGAGGATTAACAATCTCTTGCAGAGGCTGGACTGCCGACTCAAACCTCTCCCCAGATGAAATTGCGCTTGCGCCTGGCAGCAGGCCAAACAGGAAAGTGACAAGTAACAAGCAGCGAGATAATTTCGTCATATAGTCCTTCTTTTATTCTCAATGATCAAGCAAGGAGCGTTCAAGTCCGCCTTGTAGGGTGTAATCCGGAATGTCGCATTTATTAAGGCTGATAAGCGGTAGGTTGAGCGTAAAAGGACCTGCCGCGGGCGGAATCGGACCGGCATCCAGCACGCGCACGTTATCCACATTGGTCCAAATCCCAAGCGAATCCGGCCAGAGGTTGCGGTTGGAGAAGACGATGCGGATATGCTGACCTTTGAAAGCTGAGAGATCATAGCCGCCTATTCGCCAGCCTAGATCTCGCCCGGGGCGGGGGGCGTAATTGCCGCTGCAGGGGATGTATCCATCCCGAATTACGATTCTTTCAGTTCTGTCACCAACACCATTTTGAACGGTCACGAGAAAGTCGGAATAATGCATGTTATCGTTGACATGCATTTTGTAATTAAAGGTCAGTATTGGACGTGTCCACAATGGATCGATGAAGAAATTGCTATATGCCCATGCGCTCGATTGTCCTTGTTCTGTTTGCATGACAGGCAATCCCAATAGCATAGAATAATCACCCTGTATTTTGTCCGTAGAAACACTTACAGAATTATCTCCAATGTCTCCTCCATATGACCACTCTATGAGTTGTTGTTCAATAGTCCCATTTTGTACAAGACCTGATTCGGGGTCGGAATCAGGAATTGATGTGGTAAAAATCTGCATTCGTAGATTTTTACTGTCCGCAACAATCACCTGACCTTCTGGTCCTAAGACAATTCTTTCTGGGTTTCTCAATTGACCTGGTTCAGAACCATATCCGCTGAAAGTTGAAAGAATCTGTCCAGACGAGTTGAGAACTCTAACACTGCTGTAACCATGGTCTGTTACAAAAATATTGCCATTCTCATCAACATCGATTCCACTGATTTGCCCGGATTGTGGTGAAGGCTTAAACTTAGATATCAAACTACCCTCACTAGTAAATTTAAAGATGTATTTGGAAAAGTAGTCCACAACATAAACAATTCCCTGGTGATCTATTGTGATATCGTAGGGGGCTGTCATGTCGGTAACACCCTCTGAATTGTTACACCATTCTTTCAGAAACACACCTGATGCATCAAATTTAACTACGCATTCTCGGTAGTAGTCAGCCACATAAACCATTCCCGATTGATCCACGGTAAGGCTCATTGGAAACATGAATTGTCCTGGCTGCTCACCTTGTGCTCCCCATTGTTCAATAAACATCCATTCTGGGGAGAATTTGAATAATTGGTCGGTTACAGCATCAACGACATAATAATATCCGTCAGAATCAACTGCAACATCAATAGGAGAGAATGGGAGGTTATTTTCCTGATTGACATGGGTTACCACCTGCAAAAGAGAACCATCCGTATTAAATACCTGGATTCTATGATCGACCTCGTCAGCCACGATGATCTGACCTTGATTATCAACTGTTATCCCACTAGTTGCATCAAACTTCTCTGGTGCTGGAGAATATGGTCCCCATCTATAATTTTGGGAACCATCCATACTTAGTTTGAGTGCAAAATAATTACCGCTATAGGCCAGGTATAAATATCCATCTTTGAAGTCTATGCCTCCACCATATGAATCCTTATAGGCTTCAAATTCCCAATCCTGTATATACTGACCGTCATCTGAATATTGAAAAACTTTCTTACCGACGGTATCCATCACATACAAATATCCCTGGTCATCCAGGTCTATACTTACTGCGTCTATTTGACCCCATTCTGTGATAAATTCGCCACTCGAGGAATACTTTTCGACTGAAAAACCACTTCCATCTACGACATAAACATTGCCTGAGTTATCGACTATCAAATCCACAGGCCCGTTCAGCCGATTCGGGTTTTCAGGATTATGACTGATTTCACCCAAATAAGTCCCATCCAAATCGAATTTTTGAATTCGATTGTTTTGTTTGTCTGCGACATATACCACTCCAGCCTGGTCGATAGTAATTCCTGTTGCACCGAGGAACTCGCCGGGTCCAATTCCTGCAGTTCCCCACGAGTTTACACATTCTCCATCGGGAGTAAAGACCGAAACAAGAAACCCTCTATTGGTGACATAAACATTGCCATTTGAAGCTAAAGCCAGTCCGCGTGGATCAGCGATTTCACCTTCTCCGTAGCCTGGCTTCCCAAAGGTTGAGTACGTCTTGTCCGAGGCAGAAATTTTCAGAATGCGATCCAATACGTCCAAAGCGATAAAAATATCGCCGTTACTGGCAACAACTATGTCAGTCGCAGCATGTATCTGATCAGCCTCTCCACCCCAACTGCGGCGAAAGTAGTAGGTAAGATCCTGGGGTGTGTTCTCATCCGGAGTCTGAGCAAACGCTGTGCTGCCGAGTGTTCCAAAAAGCAGTGTGAAAGCAAAAATTAAAGCAACTATTCTTTTCATCTTTTCCTCCAATTGTTATCAAGCTTTGTGTGTTAAATACTCTAACAGATAAATCCAGTGATTTAGGATGGTGTGGGTGTGGGAGCCCTGGTGGGGGGTATAGTTATATTTGGTGGCGCAGCTGTTGTAGTCGGCGGGGAGACGGTTGGCGGCGCTATAGTAGCTGTTGGTGGGGCAATTGTTGGCGGCACAATGATCGCAGTCGGTGGAGCTGTGGACACAACAGGCGGCGCGGTAGTGACGACCAGCGGATTGGTCGGTCGGTCGGTGGGTCTGGCAGTTGGATAAGGCGTTGCTGTGGCAGTCGCGGTTCGGGTTGGAGAATGTAAGGTGGCTGTAGCGCTAACTTGCGCGTTGGTGCTTATATAGCCAGCAGCGATAGTCGAGGTGTTTGTGCGGTTTGGCAGGATCACTGGGGCTGCTGCCGTGTTGCCTGGAAGCGGAGTCAGGGTAAAGGTCGGAGTACCGCTGGGTTTTCCGCCAAACCAGCTGCCAGCCTGACCGGAAAACACCAGGAAAGCCAACGCAATCACTGCAATCCCGCCAACGGCAAGCATCAGGACAAATTTAGAATTCCTCTTGAGTCCGCTTGCAGCTTCTGTCTTTTGGCTTTGGTCAAACTTGTTGGTAGCTGCATTGTGAGCGAGCAGACCTTCCCGTTCTTTTAAGATTTGGGCGGGTTTGACATCCGGTGACGTAAAATTCTGCTCTGCTCGGGGCAATTCTGAGATTGTTTCAAGAACAACCTGATCTTCCGGTTTTCTTTCCCTCATCGCAATCTGGCTTGTTGATGCGGCTGCAATTGCACCTTCCTCAAGCGCAACATCAGGTTCAGCATCTTTACCCTTTTCCAATCGCGCCTGTGTTGTTTGAGTTGGAACAGTAAGCGGCTCTGGTGCAGGTTCGCTCTGATCCTCCTCCAATTGCGTTTCAACAAAAATATCAGTGAGACCTTGCTCAACAGGATTGATTAGCTCTGAGTCACTTTGAGTTTCGGCATTCTTTTTATCTGCGAAGTCATCTCCATCGGCTGATTCTTGCCCTGCAACGAGAGGGGGTTCAACAACTGATGCTTCTTCTGCTTCATCCGAAACGGAGGATTCAGCCAACGCTGGCTGCTCTTCGACTGACTCCTTGGTGAGCCAATTCTCAAAGATTAAGCTATCGTCCAGATTCTCTGTTGGGGAAGTTTCTCTCGCTTCCAGCAGTCCCAAATCGTTGGTTTCGAGGGGCGCATCGGAGGTTTGGGCGAAGAAATCTTCGGCACTCCCTTCATCCGATAAGCCTTCGTTGACCGATCCTCCATTATGTTCTGCCTCGATTTCGGGCAATCTCACCTCAGGCTTGGTTTCAAGTGCTTCGGGAGAAGGTTTGTCTTCGGCATTTGGTCCGGGAAGCGGCTCGCTTTTCTTTGGCGGGTGGATGATCGGAAGAACCGCGGGAGCCTCTGGCTTGCTCTCGGGTTCAGGCTCAGTTTTCTGCTGTTGTGGCTGGGCCGTGGGGATGGTCAGTTTGATTGGCGCGGGAGTTGGTTGGCTGATTGGCGTGGGTTTCGTGATGGGGCTCTGAGGGCTGCTTTTGCGCTGGGAGCGCCTGACAAGTTCATCAAAGGTGATTTTGCCAGGTGACAGCGGTTTTGGCAGCTCTTCAATCACGCTGCTTTGTTCCGGCGGCGTCCTTGACACAGCTGATTTGCGCGGTTGCCTTTCGAGCGCTCCTCTGACTGCAGCCAAAAAGTCGTTCATGGTCTGGTAGCGATCGCTTGGGTTCTTAGCCAGGGCTATAGTGAGCGTTTCCACCAGGCTTTCGGGAAATGCCGTACTGAAAACCGGGGCTTCGAGCACGTGGCGGGTGAGTACATGTTCGTATGTTTCGCCTGCGAATAAGACCTCGCCAGTCAAGGCTTCGTAGAAAACGCAGGCAAGGCTGTAGACATCCGCAGCAGGGGAGGGGTTGCCCTCGGACTTCCAGAGCTCGGGCGGGATGTAATAAGGCGTACCGGCAAATTGGTTGAAAGAGTTGGTCGTTTCAGGGGAGCTCTGCTGGATGGATTTGGCTACGCCAAAATCACTGATGGCTATGTATCCTTCGCGGTTGTAGAGGATGTTCGCAGGTTTTACATCCCGATGGACAAGCCCGATCTTATGGCCAGCTTCCAACCCGCGCGCGGTTTGGTTGAGCATGCGGATCGCATCTTTGAGGGGCAGTGGACCGCCAGCCTGGATTTTTTGATCGAGGTTGCCGCCGTCAAAATACTGCATGGCGATGTAAATTTGCCCTTTGAGGTCCCCGACCTCGAAAATTTGCACCACATTTGGATGCGAGACCTTAGCCATCATTCTGGCTTCACGCTTGAAGGATTCGATGAATTTTTGGTCGGAGAGGTATTCCTGGTGGAGGATCTTGAGGGCGACGATCCGGTCGAGGGTGATGTCGTTGGCGCGGTAAACGGTGCCAAAACCGCCGTGTCCAACCTCCTCGAATATACGAAACTTCCCCAGATTCATTAGTTAGTGTCGGTCGTCAGGGCAACCATTCTCCGATCCTTGAATTGCACTGAAAGAATTATACCTGATGGCGGAGATTCGGAGAGAATGTGATGGCAGATATGGTCGCAAGCGTAGTTGCTATTGGCTTCGAAGAAGCTTGATCTCATATGGTCAAATAGGAAGACCTCCATTTTATTAATGAGAAAATGACTCTTATCCACCACATAAGAATTTTTACTCCTTTTACCTTAAGCTGAAAATAAAATGTGGGGGGAGAAATTTAGTCTCAGCGGATCCTGGAGATTCCCACTTGGTAAAGTTTGCTGTGATCGATATGTCCCCTGTGATTATGAATGAGTGCGGGTTA
>WOZA01000007.1 GCA_011620505.1 Anaerolineaceae bacterium | reverse complement strand
AAGAATGTAGCATTTGACCTCGATGGTCGATAAAGATAAAATCATAAATTGAAAGGGAAATCGCAGTTGTTTCTAAAGAAAACCGCTAATATCTGGCTTCCTATATTGATTATTCTTGCACTGGTAGGCGCGACGGCTATCAATCTCCGTTTAGCTTCCACTTTTCAGTTACAGGATGATTTCGCTCCAAGATGGGTGGCAGCCAGGGAATGGATGCGAACCGGAGCCTCTCCATATAGTGATTCCACGTACAAAGCTACCCTCGACTTGTTGAAGGTGAACGGAAATGAACCTAACAGTTTGAGTCAAGGTCGTTTTTATGACCCTGCCTGGTATGTGCTTTTTTATCTGCCCATCAGCTTTGTTCCCTACACGATCGCCAGGGCAATTTGGATGACTTTGGTCGAACTGAGTTTGGTGCTCAGTGTGTTTCTTTCGATCCGGTTGGCGGGGCTGAAATTAAGCATTCCAGAAGTCCTGATCATGTCATTATTGGTGTTGGTTTTCTACCCATTATTCAAGTCAATCCTGACGGTCAGCGTCAATGCGCCGTACGTCTTCCTCACACTCCTTGCTGTTTACTTGTCGCGAGAAAGAGAGGGCACTATGGCGGGTTTGCTCTTTGCAATCTGCCTTTGGATGGTCCCGCTCAGTCTTTTCCTGGTTATCCTGTTTATGATTTGGCTTGGTGCGCGCAGAGACGGATCCCTGGCGAAGATCTACTTCAGCTCTCTTGCCTTTTTGGTTGTTGTGTCCCTGATCCTATTTCCGGGTTGGACATCTGAGTGGTTCGCGACCTATTTGCGGTTGTTCCCTGATTTCTCGTGGGTTCGAACGCCTCTGATGGTGGTAGGAGAATTATTCCCGGGTGCGAGCGCACAAATTGCGATCGCTCTGAGCCTGGTGACTTTGATTATGATGCTCGTGGAGTGGTATGGCATCGGGGAGCGGGAAGGTCGCGGCTTTCATTGGAAGCTGATGTTGACTTTCAATTTGCTTTACTTATTTAATTTAACCTCAGAAGGCATCTATCTCATCTGGTTATTCGCTCCAATGTTCAGCGTTTATAAGTATTTGATAGAAAAATGGCACGTTTCTGGTAGAATCATCGCTTGGGTAACAACCCTTACCTTGATTTTTGTTCATTGGCGTCGGTTTCAAATCACTCAAAATTGGCTGCCTGAGGAATCCGCTCTGGTCATCCTCTTGCTGCCTTTGTTAACAATGGTAGGCTTGCAGTGGTTTAGGTGGTGGGCGACCGTCAGCCCTAAGGCACTGATTGACTCAATAAAAATTTAAGGAGAAGTAAGAAATGGCAAAGAAAAGAGTTGGCATATTGACTGGTGGTGGAGACGTCCCCGGTTTGAATATCGCCATAAAATCAGTTGTTCTAAATAGCCTTGATAGCGATTATGAGATCGTCGGTATTCGCCGGGGATGGCTTGGTTTGTTGAACTATAACATCGATGATGACGAAACCCACGAACTTTACATCAGGGATTTGAACCCTACGGTAGTTCGCCGAGTGGATCGCACTGGCGGTACTTTCCTGCATACATCCCGCGCTAATCCATCCAAAGTACGCGCCAAGGATACGCCTGAATTCCTGGTCAATAGCAAATGGGGCAAGGTCGTGGATGAACTGGAAGAAATCACAGATTACACGGACCACATCCTCAACGTAATCGATCATCTCAAACTCGATTCCCTGATCACCATCGGCGGCGATGACACTCTCAGTTATTCCAATCGCCTGGTAAAAGAAGGCGTTAAACTGAACGCTATTCCCAAAACAATGGATAACGATGTCCTGGGCACGGAATACTGCATCGGCTTCTCCACTGCTGTGACACAGGCAGTCAATCTCATTACTAATTTCCGCACCTCCGTTGGTTCGCACGAGCGTATCGGAGTTGTGGAGCTATTCGGGCGCAATTCTGGTGAAACTGCCCTGATCACTGGCTATCTGAGCTATGTAGACCGTACGATCATCTGCGAAGTTCCTTTCAACATGGAAGAAGTCGCCAATATGCTGGCAGCGGATAAGCTTAACAGCAAATCACATTACTCTTTGTGTGTCATTTCTGAAGGCGCGCATACTGATAGTGGTGAAATTGTTGAATCGGGTGCGCCAGATGCGTATGGTCACCGTAAACTCGGAGGTATCGGAGAGGTGCTTTCGGATCAGATCAAAATCCTGACCGGAAATAATACTATGTATCAGAAACTTGGTTACCTGGTTCGCAGTGGTCCTGCAGATATGCTTGATCGCATGGTTGCCATGAACTATGGCGCACTGGCTATGCAACTGACAATGAAAAATGATTTTGGTCATTTGGTCGGTATTTTAGATGGTAAATATTCCATGGTCCCAATTGAGACGGTTATTAGCGGTAAGCGTCAAGTGGACGTGGATTTGTATTATGACAAAGAGAACTATCGTCCCAAGATCAAGAACATTCTTGGTCTGCCTATGTTCCTTCATTAGGATTTAGTAAGAGCCTGCGGCTTGCCCGCAGGCTCTTTGGTGACATTATGAGTGCTGAATCGCAAGGTGTTTCCAATCAGCGCTATGCGTTGATCCCCAGAGTGTTGATATTTCCGGTCAGTGAGACAGGTCAGATTCTGCTGCTTGAAGGCGCGCAGGATAAAAAAATCTGGGCTGGTTATTGGAATGGTTTGGGCGGGCATGTGGAAAAGGGTGAGTCCGTCCTGACGGCAGCAAAACGTGAGCTGCTCGAAGAAAGTGGTTTGATTGCAGACAAATGGATCTTTTGCGGCCAGGTAGTGGTGGATACGGGTCAGGACCGTGGAATCATCTTTTTCATCTTCAAGGCAAAACAACTCCAAGGTGAATTGAGAGCTTCAGACGAGGGCAGGCTGGCGTGGTATTCGCTGCGCAGTGCTTTAAAACTAAAACTGGTTGAGGATCTCTACACCCTCTTGCCGCTCGTGATGCGTCAACGGGCTAATGGACGACCTTTTTGGGGGCATTATCATTATGACGAAAAAGGTCAGTTAGTAATGTCATTCACCAGTTGATTTTTCCAGAAAAACCAACAGGGTATCTCCGTATTTGCGTGAATCAAACACCCGCAAATTTGCATAGGTTTTTTCCACCCACTCCAATGGGTTGATCTGAACAATAACCTGTCCATTATCGCTAAGAATTCGGGGATTCTGATCGATTATGTCGATGGCTCTCTCCCACATTCCTTTGTACTGGGGCGGAGCAACGTAAACCAGGTCAAATTGTGGATCAGACTGGCTGGAGAGCCAACTGAACGCGTCTACCTGAAATACGCTCGCTTTCCCGTCAAAATGTGTTACTGCGAGGTTTTCTCGGATGGTTTTTACTGCCAGCCGACTAGTATCGAGAAAAGTCACTTCCCTTGCTCCCCGGCTGAGTGCTTCAATCCCAACCGCGCCTGTGCCCCCGAAAAGGTCCAGCATCCGCACATCAAGAATCTCACCCCCAAGAATGTTGAATAGCGCTTCTTTTACCTTGTCGGTGATTGGGCGGGTGGTATCCCCGGGCACATGTTTGAGCCTTAACCCCTTGGCAGAGCCCCCGATGACGCGCAGCGTACCCATCCGATGTTCAATCCAGCCTGGCTGGCAAACCAAGTTTGTGACGCATGTATTCGATCGTCTGGTTCAGTCCATCGCGCAGCTCCACCTTTGGCTCCCAGCCTAAAATGGTTTTGGCGCGAGTGATGTCCGGCTGCCGGCGTTGCGGATCATCCCCAAGTGTTTCGGCGTACTCTGTGATGATCCCGCTGGGATTGTGGCAGAGCTCGTTGATGATCAAGGCAAAGTCCTTGATCGACGTTTCTTCCGGATTGCCGATATTGACCGGCATGTGCTCATCGGTCATCATCAGGCGGTAAATGCCCTCGATCAGGTCACTGACGTAGCAAAAACTGCGGGTTTGCTCACCGGTTCCATAAATGGTCAATGGCTCTCCCCGCAGGGCTTGCTGGATGAAGTTTGGCACAACCCTGCCATCGTCCAACCGCATTCTGGGACCGAAGGTGTTAAAAATGCGAACAATGTGCGTTTTCACACCGTGCACGTTGTGGTATGCCATGGTTAAGGCTTCAGCAAAACGCTTGGCTTCGTCATACACAGATCTTGGTCCAATTGGATCGCAATTTCCCCAATATGCTTCACTTTGAGGGTGAACCGTGGGGTTGCCGTAAACTTCGCTGGTTGAAGCCAGCAAAAAGCGCGCTTTGTGGACTTTCGCTAAACCCAGGCTATTGTAAGTTCCAAGAGCCCCTGCCTTCAGTGTCTGGATTGGCAGATTGGGGTAACCCAGCGGCGATGCGGGGTTGGGGCTGGCGGGCGAAGCGAAGTGCAGGATGTAGTCGAGTGGTTCCTCAACCTGGATGAATCCAGATACGTCCTGCTGCATTAGTCGGAAGTTTGGGTTACCCTCAAGATGTTGAAGATTTGCCCGGTCGCCGGTGACAAAATTGTCGAGGCCGATCACCCGATGACCTTCAGCTAACAAACGGTCAGTCAGATGCGAGCCCAGAAAACCAGCAGCACCAGTAAGTAAGATGAGCATAAGTACCCTTTCAGTATATGCCAGGGTTTCGGGTATAATCATGACCCTGAACAAGTGAGAATTATAGCATGCCCGAACACGACCCAACCAATTCGCTAACTCCAACCACTAAGGCGCTCGAAGCCTTACTTTTTGCAGCACCCGGTTTGAGTTCTGTAGAGCAATTAAGCCAAGCATTGAATGTTTCAAAGTCTGCGGTTGAGCAATCGCTTGAGGCATTATCTGCTCATCTTACCTTGGAGCATGGTCTGCGCCTGCAAAAGATCAAGAATCAATACCAGCTCATCACGGCGCCGGAGCACGCTGAAATGATCGAAAGATTTCTCGGGCTGGAGGTCACTTCCCGCCTGACACAGGCTGCGTTGGAAGTGCTGGCAATCGTGGCGTACAAGCAGCCCACCACCCGGCCGGAAATTGACTCCATCCGCGGCGTTAATAGTGATGGCGTGGTGAAGAGTTTACTCGCCAGAGGTCTGATCGAGGAACTGGGACGTTCTGAAGCGATTGGACGTCCGATCTTATACGGTGTGACCAACGAGTTTTTCCAGCATTTCGGTCTTGAATCGCTTGATCAACTCCCAGCGGTGGATCTTGAAGGATTGTTTGCAGCCAAACCATCGCCCGAAACAGAAGAAACGAGGCTTTTGAAAGACTGATGGAAGAACGCGTTCAAAAGATCATGGCGTCTGCGGGGTTAGGCTCGCGCCGTGCTTGTGAAAAGTTAATTGAAGCGGGTCATGTCAAGGTAAATGGGAAAGTCATCCATCTTGGTGATAAGGCTGACCCTGCCAAAGATATGATCACTGTTGATGGCAAGTTAATCCGGGTTTCAAACGAACGGATTTATATCGCTTTAAATAAACCTAAAGGGTATCTGTCTGATATCGACGAAAACCACCCCAAACCCACAGTTAACGATCTGATTGGTATCTCTGAGCCGCTTTTCGCGGTGGGGCGGTTGGATCTCGACAGCGAAGGGCTGATCCTGATGACCAACGATGGCGAATTGGCAAACCGTCTGACCCATCCCCGCTATCACCACGAGAAAGAGTACGAAGTCTTCGTGATCAAAACTCCGGACCAGGAACAGCTTGAAATCTGGCGCCGTGGTGTCGTTTTGGAGGATGGCACCCGCACATTGCCCGCGCAGGTGGAGATCATGGGCAGCTATAGCAACGGAGCGTGGCTGCGGATCATCATGTTCGAGGGTAAAAAACGCCAGATCCGCAAAGTAGGTGCGCGCATCGGACTGCCAGTTTCGCAGATCAAGCGAGTGCGCATAGGCACACTCAGGCTGGGCAAACTAAAATCCGGCGAATGGCGCCACCTGACCCAACGCGAGGTCTACCAGCTCCGAAAATCAGCCGGGCTGATAAAAGACGAGCCAAAGTAATTCGTCCCGAGGAAAAAACAAAGAGACAGCGCGAGAACCGCGCTGTTTTTATTTGTCTATTGATATGCAGATACTCTCTAGTTCAGTCGGAACGCATTTCTCGACCAATTTCATTGGCCAATAACTGCAAGCAGAAACATGGCTTTAGGGGCACGTGGTTTTACTACTCCGCGCCTTCGGTAACGGCTACAGCAATTCCATTAGCCAAAGCGTCCTGCAGTTTTGCTGCCACTTCCGGGCTGATTGGGTCCGTGCATTCTTCACGATCCATACGGCGGATGTAGCGCTTCAGGTCTTCCAATTCCACTACCGGGTAGGGTGCTTGCGAGACGTCCCCAAGCTGGGTTTCTTTCAGGTAGACCACCATGATCGGTTTCAATTCAGGATGCATTTCAGGGGGGATACCTTTTTCGGTCAGGTATCTGGTCAGCGTTGCAGAAGCTTCAGCGACTTCTTTGTCTGGCTTGCCTACGGTGTCCTGCCCCATCAATTTCTGGATGCGATTCTTCGTCTTGTGAACCCATTTCCCGTTCTGGTAGCTGATATCTCCAGTAGCGCTGACTGGGATTGGCATCCACAGACGGCAGGGACCGAGCAAAAGCATTGGTACAGGCGAACTGTAAACATAATACGTGTACTCATGCCGCAATTTTTCAAAAGCAGAGCCCAGAATTTCGTCATACCTCGGGGATCGTCCATAGCGATTTACGAAATTCAAACCAATTTGTGTCAGAAGAAAGCCGATAATCAGGCAGACATAGGAATATAGAATTTGCGACATATCTTTTTGAAAAGCAAAATAGAGGCCTAGTCCCAATACAGCCAGGCTTGTGAAGGTCATAATATTGCCAATAAGTTTATTGCGTTTAATTTGTTTATCGTTTCTGACTAATTTCATTTTAACTCTCCGTTTTCCGAGATGGATTTTTTCAAACCTGGCAATAAGTCGGCATCAATCGCCTGCACTGCTTGGGCTATGGCGCTCACCATGGTTTTTGCGTCCGAGCGTCCGTGCCCCACAAACACCAGCTCATTTAACCCCAACAGCGGCGCTGAACCAATTTCTGCGGGGTCCATCAACTGCTGCACCTTGCTGAAAGCGGGCTTTGCCAGCAATGCGCCCACCTTGGTCCGTGTGCTGCTCATCAGTTCATCCTTGAGCGTGCTCATGATCAGTTTGGCAACCGCTTCAATTGACTTGAGCATCACATTCCCTGTGAAACCATCCGTTACCGCCACGTCGACGGATCCGCCAAACAGCTCCTTACCTTCGATATTACCAACAAAGCCAGGCACCTGTTCTTTCAGCAGTGGGTATGTCGCCTTGATAAGTTCATTGCCCTTGCCTTCTTCCTCACCGTTAGCAATTAAACCAATGCGAGGTTCGGTCACTCCGAGCATCAATCGCGCAAAGACTGCCCCCATTTGTGCAAATTGCACCAAAAATTCCGGTCTGCACTCCGCATTGGCGCCAACGTCCAGGAGAACGCTTCTGCCGCCTTTTACGGGTAATGTGGCACACAGACTTGGTCGGATCAGGCCCGGGATCAAGCCGAAGATCTTACTCCCAAAGTACATCGCCATGCCGGTATTCCCCGCGGTTACGAAAGCCTGGGCTTCGCCATCCTTTACCAACTCCATTCCGACAGCCATCGTATTTTGCTTCTTGGCGCGGGCTTCCTGGATATGGTCGCTCATCTCGAGCCACTCTGGTGCATGCACCACCCGCACTCCCTCAAGGTCCTGGTTCAATTTTTTTAGTTCAGAGGTAAGCTGAACCTCGTCGCCGACCAGGATGACGTTGATCCCCAATTTCTTGCTCGCAGTTACTGCCGCTTCCACTTCTGGAAAGGGGCGGTTATCACTGCCCATCGCGTCCAAAACAATTGTTTTCTTCAACCTAAACCTCAGATTCTGGTGCCGCGTTCTTGACAAAGACCGCGGAACCGGTATAATTTATTCTCACGTTTGCGCTGGTGCTGGAATTGGCAGACAGGCGTGGTTGAGGGCCACGTGCCGCAAGGCGTGAGGGTTCAACTCCCTCTCAGCGCATTCGAAAAGAGCAATTATTTGCTCTTTTTATTTTAAGGAAATTCCCGGCGCAGCCATGTCAAGGGATTGACAGGCGTGCCCTGGATATCCACTTCAAAGTGCAGGTGCGGACCAGTCGAGCGGCCGGTCGTACCAATAATTCCAATCAGTTGTCCAGACTCAACGATGTCGCCTTGTGCCACCAAAATCTGGCTGAGGTGCATGTAGGTCGTATAGACGCCCATACCGTGGTCGATCACGATGCTGTTTCCGCGCACCACCTGGTCCGGGAAAACTCCAACCACCGTTCCGCGGGCTGGCGCGTAGACGTCTGTGCCTTTGCAGTAGCCCAGATCGAGCCCGGTATGATAATAAAGGCCAGGGTTGTCATTATAGGTTCGCCGGCTGCCAAATTGCGAGATGATGCAGTCAGCGTCCTGGGCTGGTGAATACCACAGCCCGTCCCAATACTGCGCTGGGGTCACAGCCGCGATAACGCTCTTAAACTTGTCATTTTCAGCTTTTTCCGCTTCGGTTCCAATGGATTCCGGATCGACCTGCAGAGGTTTGTCGGTCACATAATTTGCTGAACTGATCATCACCAGTTGATCAAACCGGTACTCACTCCCATCAGGGTAAGTTACCGTCATTGTCAGAGGGTACACTCCGGGCTCGGTCAGCGCATTAATGCCGCCGTAAGCCATTTGCACCCCTCCCAGGTCCACAAAAGTAGGCTGAATGGATGCCAGGTCAGCATGGACCGTCACTGGCTGGTCGCTTTCAACTTTGATCAGGAACGTGTCGCCCTGGTAGAGCGGAAGGTTATCCAAAATGATGCTTTTGATGCCGGGCAGAGCCAGGTTGCTGCCATTCACCTCAGCGGAAGGCATGTAGTAAGTATCCATCGGCATGCCCATGATCGGGCTTGCCAGGCCGTTCATCTCTGCCAGCAGCCAGGTATTTTTGCCGCTCAAGACGCTGGCTTCCAAAAAGGACTGCCCGGGTTTGATGGCAGGCATGGTGGTCATGTAACTGCCATTTTCCTGGGTGGTCATGATGATCTCGCGCCCGATAAACAGCTCCGAAGGGCTCGTCAGGCGGTTGGCTTTTACCAAAACTGCCGTGTCGGTCTGACTGCGCCGGCTCAGGCTGGTCAGGCTTGCACCCAGGGTCACATACTCAGTCGTCAGCACTCCCTGCATCCCCTCAAGGCTCGGTATTTGCAGCCGGTCTCCCGGGCGCAGCATATCGTCGGGCTGGATGTTGTTGAGCGTCATCAACTGATCAAGGGTGGTATCAAAGCGCTGCGCGATCCACGAAAGCGTGTCGCCATATTCCACAATGTAAACCGGGTAGGTTGCCTGGGCTTGCGCAGGGCGCAGACTTATGCCAAAAAACAAGGGAATCAAAAGAAGCATAGCGAGCGAAAAACGTCTGGCTAAAAAACTCTTCCGGAGGTTGGTATAATCTGCCATAATCAAATCATTAGTTTACCATAGGCTTTGAAAAGGCGCGCAGAATGAGAATTACAACCTGGAATGTCAACGGAATACGAGCGGTCGTCAACAAGGATGGTTTCGCCTGGCTGGATGAAGTCAAGCCCGATATACTGTGTCTGCAGGAGATCAAGGCCAAGCCGGAACAGGTGCCCCAATTGCTCCTCGAACACCCGGAATATCAAAGCTTTTGGCACTCCGCCGAGCGCCCGGGTTATAGCGGGACGGCCGTCCTCTTTAAACAGGAACCGCTTTCGATTAAGACCGGACTGGACATGGAAGAATATGATGACGAAGGACGCACCATCCGCATGGAGTATCCGGATTTTTTCCTTTACAATATCTATTTCCCTAATGGCGGGCAGGAGAATAGGCGCGTTCCCTTCAAACTTGGCTTTTATGCCCGCCTGCTCGAACTGTGCGACCAGCATCATGCCAGGGGCGAGAAAGTCATTATCACCGGGGATTTCAACACCGCTCACAACGAGATCGACCTTGCCAACCCGAAGTCAAATCAGAAAAACACCGGCTTCTTGCCTGAGGAGCGCGCCTGGATTGATAAGTTCCTTGAGCATAATTTTGTCGATGCCTATCGCGCCCTCTACCCGGACAAAGTCGGCTACACCTGGTGGGATTACCGCACCAACGCCCGTCCGCGCAACGTCGGCTGGCGCCTGGACTACTTTTTGGTCAGCTCTGAGTTAATGCCGCGGGTGGAAGCTGTTGAAATTCACGACGAGATTATGGGTTCTGACCACTGCCCGGTGAGCCTGATCTTGAAGGATTAGGGTTAGGGGGAGAAGTTACTTTTCTCCCTAAAAACGGTCACCTCATCACAGATTTCCCGGGGAAATTGGTTGACTTTTTGACCTATTTCGGGTAATATCCTTGGGCATCGTGGCGAGGTAGCTCAACGGTGGAGCAGTGGACTCATAAGCCATTGGTTCTGGGTTCAAATCCCAGCCTCGCCATTTTTTGTTTTAATTAGCTATTTCGTTCAATGTTTCCTGCCAGGTTTCCGTTTTTCATTTTCTGCCTCGATTCTATGCTTGGTAATTTTCAGGGGTTATAATCAAACCAATCCCAGGCGGACTGGGATGAAAAATTTCATGAGGGATTCGTTATGCTGACCTGGACCGAGATCGAGACTCGTGCAATCGCCTTTCAAAAACGTTGGAAAGATTGCACCGGTGATGAACGGCAAGAAGCTCAAACCTTCGAAAAAGACTTCATGTACGTCTTTGGAGTGGACTGGCACGATGGTCTTCATGAACACCCAATCATCAGTATAGATGGCACCCAAAACTACATTGATTACCTTCTGCCCGGCAAAATCCTCATTGAAATGAAATCCCGGGGCAAGTCCTTGGACGCTGCTTTTACTCAAGCCATGCAGTATGTTCGGGCTCTCAAGCCTGAGGAGCA
>WOZA01000016.1 GCA_011620505.1 Anaerolineaceae bacterium | reverse complement strand
TAGTACTTAATGTCACCATCCGGTCCAAGCGGTTCGATCAGGCATACTTCGGCAGGTTTTCCCAACGCAATCACATAGCCAATTTTAAAGCGTTCATCCAGAGCCAGAATTTCGCGTACCTTTTCACGCTGAACGGATGCGAGTATACATCCCCCAAAGCCCAGTTCTGTGGCGCGCAGCAGAATGGTCTGCATGGCAATTCCCGCATCTACTTCCGAAAATTTGCTGATGGTTTCATCGCCTAAAACAACAATGTAAGCGGTGGGTCTTTCACCCTCGGCTGGTCCGGACCAATCGCGGAGGTATGCAGCAAACTTCAGACAATCAAAAACCCGGGCGGTTTCGGTGGTTTCGTAGACCAGGCGATATTTTAACGGTTGGCGATTCGCTGCCGAGGGGCAATAACGGGTGGCGTCGACCAGATCGCGAAGGGTTTCCAGGGGAATTTTGATAGATTCATCAAAACGACGATAAGATCGGCTTTTTATTAACAGGTTAGTCAGCATGGGATTCTCCTGTCTCGGATTTCAGAAGTTTAAAGATATAGATAAGTGCGATAAGAAGTAAGAGGAGCCCAACAGCATCAAAGATAACAAACCTCAAAATGGATGCCCTCAATGAAGCATAGGCTTCTGGGATGGAGCGCAGCAGCAGCGTCTCACCCGCCAGCCCTATCCCCTGCATCAGATTGGCTTCGAGCAGGGAACGGCGATTACGCTGGGGGTGGACAAGAGCAAACACATAAGGCACCTGCCACATTACGAACAATATGCCAATTCCGATGACTGCCGCACGCCCAGGCTCGCCAGTAAGTTCAAAGGGCGCCACATACGGCAGGGGATTAAAAATATAAGCGAAGGCGCATTGGAGGTTCATCGCCAGGACCAAAAAGATCAGCACTCGGGGTAAAAGCAGCCTGGCGAATTCTTTGTTCTTCATGATCGTGTGACAATACCCTGGTTCACTTGCCAGACCTCATGCTCATGCACAAACTCCGGAGTGAACATATCGAGGTCTGTGGCGGTAAGAAACGCCTGTTCCACCTGACCCACCACGGAAAGAAGATCCTTACGTCGTTGCGGATCAAGTTCGGCCATAATTTCATCCAGCAGCAAAACCGGCCATTCCCCTGTGCGCTGCTTCATCCAAGCCACCTCGGCGAATTTGAGCGTCAGCAGGGCAGTGCGGGTCTGCCCGCGCGAACCAAAATCTTCCAGGTCGATTTGATTACTCAAAAAGCGGACTTCATCGCGGTGCGGACCGATGCTGGTCTGGCAGCGCTGGATATCCGCATGGTAACACTGTTTTAGGGCTGTCAGGATTCCGCGCTCAAGTTCTTCGGCACTGATACCTGTACGATCCAGGGTTGTTTGCACGGGAAGTGCCATCTGACCAGCAGGCTTTTTGAGCGGTTCATACGAAGGTTGATATTGGAACTGCAGGATCTCAAGATCGCGGGTCAACCGCTGGTGGATGGGGATCGCCTGTTTTTCAAGCGCAGCCAGGGCGAGGATTCGAGCGTGCATTATCAAAGAGCCGTGCCTCGCGAGCAATTCATCCCAGGGTTCAAGCTGGGCTTTATCCCCACCCACTTCTGCCAGGGTTTTAAGAAGGGCATTCCGTTGCGCCAGTGCTTTGGTGTAGGCGGAAAGATGACGTGAATAACCGGGTTCCACCTGCGAAAGGATCTCGTCGAAATATTGGCGCCTGTCTGCAGGAGTACCTTCAATGACCCGGGACATCTGGGGCAAAAAGGTAACTGCGTTGAACTGACCGTAGACGTCAGAAATGCGTTTCTTCACGCCATCGAGCAGCACTTGCTTGGAAAATCGTGGGTTGGCAGGATTGGTCGCTGCGTCCTGGATCAGGCGAACTTCGATTGTTTGACGGCGACCTGCACGCACAAATTCGCCAAGAATGCGAGCAACCGTGATTGGCTCATTGGGAGCATAAAAATTCATCAACTGACGGTCGTTGGCAGTTGAGATGGAGGAGAGGTTAGCGAGGTAAGCAACCGCCTCAAGGATGGATGTCTTCCCCTGGGCATTTTGGCCGGTGAATAAAATCACCCGCCTGGGGAAATCCAGTTCCAGGCGGGAGAAAATGCGGTAGTTCGTCAGGGATAGCCGGGTGAGGTACATTAATCCGTAATCTGTTCAGCTTCCTCAGGAGTCAGTTCATATACTTCTTCAGCCCTATCAATGTAGAGCACCCCATCGAGGTGATCAATCTCATGCTGGAAAATACGCGCAAGCCAGCCTTCCGCTTCGATCTTCAGCGGCTTGCCAAAGCGATTTTTGGCTTTTACGGTCACCGCCTGGTGGCGTTCAACTCTGCCAGCCAGGCCGGGCAGTGAAAGGCAGCCTTCAACATCGGTTACCATTTCTTCGGAGCGCTTGATGATCTCTGGATTGACCAGGACATACTTTTTTGGCTTGGCGTTTTCATCCTCGTCTTCAGTGTATTCCACCACCACCAGGCGTAGGGATTCGCCAATTTGAGGGGCTGCCAGCCCCACACCCGGAGCAGCACGCAAGGTCTCAAACATGTTATCAACAAGTGTTTGCAGTTCTGTATCAAATTTGGTGACCTGCTTCGCCTTGAGCCTCAGAGAAGGCTCCGGAAAGGTCACAATGTCTAAAATAGCCATAAATCTCCATCCAGTATTTTAGGATATTCTACCTTAAGGCAGAACTGGATTCAAACCGGTGGATAAGGGTGATCCTGGGTTAGCGCTGAACCATTGCAGGAATAAGAAAGAACGGTTTAACTACAACCCGACTGCTAATTCGGGGTCTCAGCCTTAATCGGACGCGTTGGCTCGGATTGCGGCGGCAATGTCAAACCTTGGGCAGCCTCTTCCTGGAACACCTTGAACCACTGGGCGACGCGTTCCCGCTCGAGCATTGTAGCGCGTTTATCACTTTCCTGGGCATGCTGCCTCATCCTCGTGAAAATGTCCTGCTGCACAGCCGATGGCTGATAGACGTCATTAAAAGTCAGCTGGGCGTTACCGATCCGGATGTAGACCGTGCCATAGTTAAAAAGCATGGGGATGAGTCCCCGCCGTTCGTACTCAATGCTCAGGATATTCTCCAGGGGAGCAGAACGGCGCGATTCGCGGCCGAATGGTTTCCGATCAATATCGATCACCTGGTTCGGAGTCAGCTGAAAGAGGTCATTGCGCCAGTCAACATACTGATAGACCAGAAGTCCGGCTGCCACAAAGACCAGGAAATAGCCAGCAACCAGGCCCATGGTGTAATCCACCTGGGTCAGGTTATGAGTGATGATCGCGACTACGAAGATAACGGATAATATCAGCACCATGAGCGGCAAAACGATCTTCTGCAGCAGGATGAGCCAGTGTTTTCGATAGGTGATCGTGCCGCCAACCTCATGGCGTATCCGAATAAAATCTGAGAACAACCACTGGAAAAAGTTGACCTCTCTTGGCGCCTGTTCAACCACTCCTAATTCAGCTTGTAAATCCTTGGCAGTGATATCCTCTGCTTCTTTTCCGAATTTCTGGCGCAGCGCCTTCCGGATCTCACGGGCGTCCAATTCAAGATCAGTGCGCTTCCCGCGTGCCCAGTTTGCCTCGATCAGCTTGCCGATCGTGCGGGCATGGGCTACGCGCTCAAAACGAATATCGCCGATGTAGGTGCGGACAATGACATCCGAATAACCCAGAAAATGTCCCAGTTGGGAAGTTTTAATGCCAACTGAGAGCAGTGTGCTCAGCGGAGCCTCCTGGCGACTTTCATAGAATCCAGTAACATGCTCCACCCAGACCATCCTGTTGGAGGTGATGAGGTAGAAATCATTTGCCCAGTTATTGATGTTCCAAACCAGCCAGAGTAAGCAAAAGATAAAACCAATGACCAATCCTGCCAGCGACCAGACGGCATACTGTGAACTTAAAAGCACCATCACAAACCAGATAACGGCAAAGGCAGCAATGGGCGGAAGAGATCGGAACAAAAGAAAAACCGGGTGTTTGCGTGCCATCAGGTAAATCTTTTCACCCGGTTCAAGCCAGGTCATAGGAATGTGAGACGCCAGGCGAACACTGTTAAACAGTATGGAGGCCGTTTCTTTAAAAGTCGGTACCTCAGCATATAAGGCCTGGATCTGTTTGTTGGGGAGGAAGTAGACCCGCGAATCTGTAAGTGCCGTTACTGTTTTCTGACGGGTGGGGAGGTAATTCAGGGCTTCTGTGCCAACAACTTCTCCATGTTTGAGAATTTCAAGTTGCTTCCCATTCTCATCCAGCAGCTCCAGCTGACCCGTATCAATCACGAAAAGCCCGTCAGTAGCTTCCTGGATTCGATAGAGCATCTCACCTTTCGGAAGTTCAACCATGATGAACTCTCCACTTAAACGCTCCAACTCCTCAATAGTAAGCCCACTGAAAAGCGGAACTTCGCGCAGCAAGGTCAGAATGGGTTGTGTTTGCTCGTTCATGGCCAATTTAGTCCAAAAAGAAGAGCGGTTTGCATCTCGAAACCGCTCTTCAATGTAATGCTATGCATTCACCAACTCAGATTGCTGCTCTGCCATCAGCTCAAAACTCAGTTCGTCCTTACCATCTTCCTTGAAAATATGGACTGAGGCTCCAGGCCGCAGACCGCCTTCCAGCAATTTAATCGCCAGGGGACTTTCGACAAACTTCTGCAGAGCGCGTTTGAGTGGTCTGGCACCCAGCAAGGGGTCAAATCCCTGATCCGCCAGCCAGGATCTGGCAGACGAATCCACTACCAAACTTACACCATATTCCTGGGTTCGCTCGATGATTTCCTTGATCTGAAGATCGACAATTTTCAGTACATCTTCCTTACTCAATGCTGAGAATGTGATGATTTCATCAATCCGGTTGAGGAACTCAGGTCGGAATGCTTCCTTGAGAGCTTTCTCGATCTTTTCGTGTGAGGCTTTGACGTCATCGCTTTCGTCCTTACCAAGGAAACCCAGCGAGCCACTGCTTTTGACAAATTCAGTGCCAAGGTTGCTGGTCATGATCAGCACTGTATTCTTGAAATCCACAACTCTACCCTGTCCGTCGGTCAGGCGGCCATCATCAAGGATCTGTAAAAGTGAGTTCCAGACTTCAGGGTGCGCTTTTTCGATTTCATCGAAAAGTATAACGCGATATGGTCGGCGGCGCACAGCTTCGGTGAGCTGCCCACCTTCTTCGTAGCCAACATAACCAGGAGGCGCACCAAAGAGGCGCGAAACGGTATGCTGCTCGCGATATTCACTCATGTCCACTCTAACCAGGGCGTCCTCGTCATCAAACAGGAATTCTGCCAGAGCTTTTGCCAGCTCTGTCTTGCCAACACCGGAAGGACCAATAAATATGAATGAACCGATCGGACGATTGGGGTCTTTCAGCCCGGAGCGCCCACGCCGGATGGCATCGGAAATTGCTTTGATAGCGTTATCCTGACCGACAATCCGGTCGTGCAGGCGGCTTTCCATTTCGAGTAGCTTTTGCGATTCCGACTCGAGCAACTGGTTCACAGGAATGCCAGTCCACTGATGAATGACAGAGGCAATATCATCTGCGTCAACAATGTCATCCAGTTTATGCTCCGTTTCCCAAATGCTGCGTTTCTCTTTGAATTCTTCTTCGAGGCGCAAACGTTCAGCCTTTAACTTGACTGCGCGTTCGTAGTCGCGCTCCACGCCCGCCTGCTCTTCTTCAGCTGCAAGGCGGTCAATTTCTTTTTTCTCCTGCTTAAGATCATCAGGCATCGAGTATAAGGCTACACGCAGTTTGGCTGCTGCCTCATCCATCAGGTCGATTGCTTTATCAGGCAGCAGGCGGCCAGTCATGTAGCGCGCTGAAAGTTTCGCAGCAGCTTCAAGCGCCTGATCTGAAAGCACCACGTTGTGATGTGCTTCATAGCGGTCTCGCAAGCTGCGCAGCATTTTGACGGTGTCTTCGATGCTTGGTTCTTCAACGTAGATCGGAGCAAAGCGGCGTTCAAGCGCGGCATCCTTCTCGATGTATTTATGGTATTCATCGCTGGTCGTCGCGCCAATACACTGCAGATCACCGCGCGCCAATGCAGGTTTTAGCATGTTGGAGGCATCCATGGCGCCCTGCGCAGCTCCTGCCCCAACAACGGTATGCAGTTCATCGATAAACAGGATGACTTCACCGTTGGATTCCTGGATCTCTTCAATTGTGTTCTTAAGGCGTTCCTCAAATTCTCCTCTGAAGCGCGTGCCGGCAACCATGGCGCCAAGATCGAGTGAAACGACTAATTTATCCGATAAAATTTCAGGTACGTCATCGTTGGCAATTTTTTGCGCCAATCCTTCCACGATGGCGGTCTTTCCCACGCCAGCTCCGCCAATCAAGACCGGGTTGTTTTTGGTACGGCGGGAAAGAACCTGAATAACACGCATGATCTCAGATTCGCGACCATAAACAGGATCGAGCTTGCCTTCTTTAGCAGCCTGAGTGAGGTTGCGCGAATATTTTTCGAGGGTTTTATAACGGGAATCGGACTTGCGTCCGGTGGCTGTCTTGGTGCCACGCAGCTCAAGCACATTCTCATAAACACCCTGGCGGGTGAGATTAAACTCCTCCAGCAAGCGTGCCAGTTGGGTGTTCTTTTCTGAAAGCACGGCAAGGAAGAGGTGCTCAGTCGAAATGTATTCATCGCCCAGGCGGCTGGCTTCTGTTTTGGCGAGATCAACAATCATCTTCACCCGCGGAGTCAGAAAGACTTGCCCGGATGGACCGCCGAAAATATTGGCTTTTGGTGTGGTTCGCAGGATCACATCCAGGCGATCCGCAATAACGCCGGGGTCCACGTTTGCCATCTCAATCAATTGGGAAACAATTCCTTCTGGCTGTTCAATGAGAGCAAGAAGGATATGCTCAGAATCAATCTGGTTGTGACCATATCGTTGAATGATCTCAGCGGCGCGGGCAGCCACATCCTGCGCCCGCTCAGAAAACTTATCAAATCGCATCATAGTGTGCTTTTCCTCATATTTTGTTTTCTTTGCAACGGAAAACACGTTGCAACTAATGTTCCAAGAAATAAGTTTAGCGGATAGATATAAGAATCAGGTAAAAGTCCTGCATCAAATCAGCAGCATTGCGTCGCCGAAGGAGTAGAAGCGGTAACCTTCCTCCTTCGCGACTTCATAAGCATTGAGCATGGTTTCTTTACCGGCGAATGCGCTCACCAACATTAGCAATGTGGATTTTGGTAGGTGGAAGTTTGTAATCATGGCATCCACCACCTCAAATCGATAACCCGGAAGAATATAAAGGTCAGTTTCGCCTTGCCATGCCTGCAGTGACCCGTTTTGGCTATGCGCCGCTGCACTTTCAAGCGTGCGCACTGTGGTCGTGCCAACCGCGACCACTCTGCCCCCATTTTGCTTCGTCTGGTTGATCATTTGGGCAGTCTCAATGCTGATCGCGCACCATTCCTTGTGGATGTGATGCGTTTCAGGATCCTCTTCGGTCACCGGTGCGAAGGTATCCAGCCCGACATGCAGGTCAATTTTCGCCAGCCCCACACCCTGCTGCTGCAGTTTTTCGAGCAAGGCAGGTGTAAAGTGCAGCCCGGCAGTAGGCGCGGCAGCAGAGCCAAGCGTCCTGTTGAACACCGTCTGGTAGCGTTCCGGGTCGCCTTTGTAAGCATGGATATACGGCGGCAATGGCACATGGCCTGCTTTCTCAAACGCGCTCTCGATCGGCTGCGCAAAGCGCACCAGGCGCCGCGACTCTCCGAGATCCTCGACCACCTCAGCGATTGGACCCTTTGTAACCTCGATCTTCCGACCGGGTTTCATGCCGCTGCCCCCAACCAGACACTCCCAGGTGAGATCATCAAGCTTCTTAAGCAGTAAAAGCTCCACCTTGCCGCCCCCTGGTAGTTTGGAGCCATAAAATCTTGCGGGATAAACGCGCGTTTCGTTGACAACCAACAGGTCGCCCTGACGCAAGAACTGACCAATCTCAAAAAAGCGGTGGTGGCTGATCCGACCAGTTGCGCGCTCAAGCACCATCAGGCGCGAGTGATCGCGCGGCTCAGTGGGAGTCTGGGCGATAAATTCTGCAGGCAGATCGTAGTCAAAATCTTCAGTTTTCATGGGAGAGTTTCAGGACGCACCGTTAAAAAGGTCAGGCTGGGCAGCGGAGGGCACATAAGTTATCCCCAGGTGGTCATACGCGGCTTTGGTCGCCACGCGCCCCTGGGCGGTACGGTCGATAAAGCCGAGTTGTAGCAAATAGGGCTCAACGACATCCATGATGGTGTCGGGTTCCTCGCTGACAGAAGCGGAGATAGTGTTCAGACCAACCGGTCCGCCATTGTATTTTTCGATGATGGTCAGAAGTATTCGGCGGTCCATTTCATCCAAGCCAATCCCGTCAATGTTCATCATGCTCAAGCCGGCTTTAGCGACCTGCGCTGTAATATGACCACCGGCTTTGACCTCGGCGTAGTCGCGTACCCGGCGCAGCATGCGCAGAGCAATGCGGGGTGTGCCGCGTGCCCGCTGGGCAATTTCGAGGATGCCGTCCTCGTCACAGGGAACGTTCAACAAGCGGGCTCCCCGCCGCACGATGTCTGCGAGGGCTTTGGAATCGTAGTAATCGAGGCGATAGACTGCCCCAAAACGCGCCCTGAGAGGCGCGCTAAGCAGTGCCAGGCGGGTGGTTGCGCCGACCACCGTGAAGCGTGGTAGCTTCAGCCTCACCGAACGAGCGGCGGGTCCTTTGCCGATGATGATATCCAGGGCATAATCTTCCATGGCGGGGTAAAGGATCTCCTCCACCATCCGCCCCAAACGATGCACTTCATCGATGAACAGAATGTCGCCCGCGCGCAGATTGGTCAAAATTGCTGCCAGGTCGCCTGCCCGTTCAATGGCAGGACCGGAAGTAACCTTAATGTTGACTCCCATTTCAGTCGCGAGGATGTGCGCCAGGGTGGTCTTGCCCAATCCGGGAGGTCCGTGGAAAAGCACATGTTCCAGGGCTTCTTCGCGCTGTTTGGCTGCCTGGATCTGAATTCGCAGGTTTTCCTTGACCAGGTCCTGCCCGATTAGTTCATCCAGAGCAGACGGCCGCAAAGCCAAATCAACCGGGTCTTCCGGTTGTTTGTGTCCTCCCAAAACGCTTTCGTCACTCTTCGTATTCATCGCAAAAATTATACCCGACTTTCTCTCGCAGCCCCTGCCAGGCGTTATAATCAGCCGTGTAATTATCACGTTTGGAGAAACTATGAAACTCTCGATTGTCGTGCCTGTCTATAACGAAGAAAAAAACCTGCCCGAGCTCTTTGAACAGATCGTGGCAGCCATGCAACCATTGGAAATGGACTGGGATGTGACTTTTGTGGATGACGGAAGCCACGACGCGAGCGTTGAAGTCATTCGCCAATTGCATGCACAGGCACCCGACCGGGTTAGGATGGTGGCCTTCCGCCGCAACTACGGTCAAACTTCTGCCATCAGCGCCGGCATCAACGAGTCCGATGGAGACGTGGTGATTCTGATGGATGCCGACCTGCAAAATGACCCGGCAGACATTCCGTTGCTGCTCGAAGAGCTGGACAAGGGCTTCGACGTGGTCAGCGGTTGGCGCAAAGATCGCCAGGACAACCGGCTGACCCGTACCCTCCCTTCTCACCTGGCAAACAAACTGATCTCCTCCAGCACCGGCGTCCATTTGCACGACTACGGCTGCACGCTCAAAGCTTACCGCCGCGAAATATTGGAATCCATCAACCTTTATGGCGAGATGCACCGCTTCATCCCGGTCTACGCCAAAGAAGCTGGTGGAAAGATCAGTGAAGTGGTGGTGCATCACCATCCGAGGAAATATGGCAAGGCAAATTATGGACTGGAACGCACTGTCAAGGTCATATTAGACCTCTTCACCGTGCAATTCCTAACGAAATTTTCGCAAAAACCGATCTATCTCTTCGGCGGGGTTGGTCTGGGTCTGATGGCAATCAGTTTTGCGCTCTTCCTCTGGCTCGCAATCCGGCGGATTGTGTCTGCCGTGTCAGTTCTGGGTTCGCCCTGGTTCCAGATCAGCGTGATGATGTTCATTTTGGGCTTCCTGGCATTGCTTTTGGGACTGATCGCAGAGTTGGTCATGCGCACATATTATGAATCACAGGACAAAAAGACCTACGCCATCCGCGAGGTCATCAATCCGGAAAGGGCTGATTAATTACCGGGTTGCTGAGATTCCAATAATTGCTGGATCAATTCTGCTTCACCTTGCGGCACAAGCAGGTTGATTTCTCCATTGCGCCAGGAGAGCACGCCTTCATACTCTGCCAACATCGGCAACACCACTTGCTCCACCCAGGCGTTATTCTCATCAGCAAAACCGCGATTGCTGCCCTGGATATTTGTTGAAAGTGGATCACTGATGATTGCCACGAAAGCATGGTCCTCCAGCTTTTCGCGAAAGCCACTCAGATAATCCTGATTGTTGGCCATTGCCATTTCCATCAGGAATACTTTTTCATATTCAGGTACCACTGGAAGATCAAGCTCACCAAAAGTGAGTAATTGGCGTTCCGAGATGAAAAGCACATCGCCGCCATTTTCTTGAAGCACAGCAACGGCGCGTTTGAGGTCACTTAGCTCGGTGCCCTGGGACTGGGCAGCCCCAAAAGACCAGGATCCCGAGCGCATAAAGGCAAAGAAAACCGGGACAATTACCGCCACTGCCAGCCAGAACCGCCAGGGTTGTTTTTCTGGAACAGAATCACCAGTCTCCGGGTGGCGCGAACTCATCGCCAGGATTCCGCCCACGATCAGAGCCCAAAACACCAGGAAACCGTCCAGGTTGTGAAGGTCACCCCCACCCCCAATTTTTACGCTGACCACCAGCCCACCAACGAAAAAGACTCCAAGAATGCCTGCCAACCCCAGCCATTGCAGCCAGTGAAACGCTGGCAGGCTCTTATCACGGAATTTTAACCAGAACAATGCCGCTCCAGGCAGCATCACCAGCAGGATCGCGGGCACGATGCCAAGGAAGAAAGTGGCATTGGGCCACAGCCTGCGCCA
>WOZA01000017.1 GCA_011620505.1 Anaerolineaceae bacterium | reverse complement strand
TCTTCGGGGAAAACCAGTGCGGCATTACTCCGCCTGCATCAGATTCTCACATCGGATGCCAATTCTCGTGTGCTTGTGCTTATTCCCCAACGCAGCCTGGGCAAACCGTATCAGAGTTTCCTTCGGAACGTCAATTTGCCTTCTTCTCACCAGGTAAGCGTCCAGACCATGAGCAGCATCGTCCGCAGGATGATTGCCCTTTTCTGGCCATTGATTGCTAGCCAACAGGTTTTCAGGCATCCTTTTGAACCTCCACGTTTCCTAACACTCGAGACATCCCAATACTACATGGCGCAAATTGCCGATCCGTTGATTGACCGCGGTCATTTCGCCACGATCACTCTCACCCGAAACCGACTATTCAGTCAACTTCTGGATAATCTCAACAAGTCCGCCATTGTAGGTTTTCCGCACACCGAGCTTGCGCGCAGGCTCAAATCCGCCTGGAATGGTGATCAGTCGCAACTCACGGTATATGATGATGTCCAGCTTGCAGTCAATGCTTTCCGCGACTTATGCCTGGAGCATAATCTGCTGGATTTTTCGCTCCAAGTTGAACTCTTCCGGGAAATCGTCTGGCCAAACGAAACCTTTCAGAGGTATTTCCAGAACCAATATCAGCACCTGATCTATGACAATGCCGAGGAGGATCCTCCATACGTGCATGATATCGTCCGTTCCTGGATCAAAAACTTACGATCTTCTCTGATCATCCTGGATGAAGGCGGCGGTTTGCACAGTTTCCTGGGAGCAGACCCGGCTTCTGCCGCAAACCTCGCTTTTGATTCAACAACGCATATCCGCTTCGAACAAAATTACGTCAGTCCTCCCCCCATCAAAGCGCTTTTGGGCTATTTGCAATCATCTCAAACACAAAAGCTGCCTCATGCCACAATTTCTCAGGCGTTGATCATTGCCTCCAAGCAGCCGCGATTCTTCCCGGAACTGCTCCAGTCAGTCAGCCAGGAGATTGCTGATCTGATCCTCAACGGCACAGCAGCGGAACAGATCGTGGTCCTTTCGCCTTTTCTGAGCGACCCTCTCGTCTTCGAGTTATCCCGCCGCCTCTCCAAAGCGGGTATCCCCACCCAAACCCTGCGCCCTTCTCTTGCGCTGAAATCAAACCCCCACATCCAGACCATCCTCACGCTGGCATCCCTTGCCCATCCGGACTGGAATCAACCGCCTGACCTTTACCAAGCCCAGTCTGCGCTTTCAACAGCTATTCCAAAGCTTGATCCGCTGCGAGCCCGCCTGATCCTTGATCAAATATCTCCAAATAAATCAGTGACTTCATTACCACCGATCGAATCGCTCCCAAACGAAGTGGTCGAACGTATTCCAACCGAGGTATTGGCTCAATTTGAAAAGCTGCGTCTTTGGCTGAGTTCTGTTGATCCAAGTGAGCCGTTGGATTACTTCATCAGCCGTCTTTTTTCTGAGCTCCTCGCGCGGCCAGGGTATGGATTTGCTGACGTCCAGGACGCGGGCGAACATACCGCGCGTTTGATCCAAAGTTACCAAAAATTCAAACGTCCCGTGGCAGCTGACCAGGGCGCGGATGCTGCTTACCTTGGCAGAGAGTACTATAAATCCCTCAACCAGGGATTGCTTTCTGCCCTTTACCTGCCTGACGAAGAAATTGTTGGAGAACCGGGTGTGCTGATAGCCCCGGTATTGACCTTTCTGATGCAAAACCGGGCAGTCGAGCATCAATTTTGGCTGAACCTGGGCAGCAAGGGCTGGTATGAGCGGCTCGAACAACCACTCACCCATCCCTATGTGCTCAATCGGCAGTGGCAGCTCGGGAAAAAATGGACCACCGATGACGAACTGGCATTTGGGCGTTTCAACCTGGAACGGACACTCATGGGCTTGCTGAGGCGCTGCCGCGGACAGGTGCACCTGTGCACATCGGATTATAGTGAGGCGGGCATTGAAGAAAAAGGTCTGCTCTTGACCTGGGCTCAGAATCTTTTTCGATCTGCTCTTAGGGAGGAAGAAAATGACTGAGCCTGCCTTGCGCCAATCCCAGGCAGAAGTCCTCCGTTATCGTTCCGGCTGGATGGGAATCTCAGCAGTCCCAGGCAGCGGAAAAACCTGGACACTCTCCCATTTAGCCGCAAAACTCTTGCTCACCGTTGATCTTAAACCCGACCAGGAAATACTGGTTGTCACTTTCGCCAATTCCGCGGTGGACAACTTCACCAGCCGCATCGGGGAACTCGTCCGCGAGTATGGCTTGCTTGAGGGTTACGGCTATCGCGTGCGGACGCTTCACGGTCTGGCTGGCGATATCATCCGCGAACGTCCTGAACTCGCCGGGCTTGGCAACGACTTTCGTATCCTTGATGAGGAAGATGCGAACGCGATTCTCGAAGAACTTTCCTTTGCGCAGTTAAACGAACACGAAGACTTTTTCCACCATTTGATATCTTCTGATCGCAGTCCCAAAGAAGTCGAAAAACTGATGCGGGATGTGAAAAGCGGGATGCCAGCGCTGCTCAAGGACCTCGCCAATAGTTTCATCCGTTCAGCGAAAAACGAGAGTCAGATGCCTGCCGACCTGGCTATTCTTCAGAAGTCCCGGCCGGTCACTCCGCTGTTTCAGATTTGCCTCGAGATCTACCGGTCTTACCAGGAACGCTTGAAGTTGCTCGGGGCTGTTGATTTTGATGATCTCATTTACCATGCCTGGAAGTGCTTAAAGTCAGATCCTGACCTGGTTCGTCACCTTGCCCATCGTTGGCCGTATATTCTCGAAGACGAAGCGCAGGATTCCAGCAAACAGCAGCAGGCCATCTTGCAGATCCTGGCAGAACAAACCGGCAACTGGGTGCGCGTTGGCGACACAAACCAGGCAATTTACCAGAGCTTCACTACCGCTGACCCAAGATTGCTCAAGGAATACCTTGCCAGGCCCGACGTCTACTCTGTCGATTTACCCGAGTCCGGAAGGTCATGCCAGAAGATCATCGATCTTGCCAACCGTTTGAACGCCTGGGTTCAAACCAGTCACCCCAACGAAGCTGTGCGCGATTCGCTAACCAAGCCCTTTATCATCCCCACCCCGCCAGGCGATCCGCAACAAAACCCACCTAATACAGCTCATTCAGTCGAGTTGGTGACAAATCCATTCACCTCTGAGGAAGAGCTAAATTTCATCGTTCGCCAGGCAAAAGCCTGGTTGGAAAATCATCCTCAGGATACCGTAGCGGTGCTGGCGTTAATGAATGCGCGAGTTAATAAGATTGCTGAAGCGCTGAGAGAGAACAAAATCGATTATGTGGATATTTTGATGAAAGTGCCGCGAGAGACGCGCGAAACGATAGGTTCCGTGGTTAACCTTCTGAAACTTATCTTTTATCCGCTCGACCAGAAGGTGGCAGTCAAAGCTCTCCAGGTCTTCTATCGCCATTTTCGGAGCGATGATGCCCTTGCGAAGGTGGTCACCACTGCCAAAGGCTGGCTCGAGAGTCTTCCAAGGCTTGAGGATTTCTTTTACCCTGTGGAGGCAGATCCGCTCGAAGAACTTTCCTATGAAGATCCCGAGACAGCCAGCGTGCTGGCAGATTTCCGCGCGGCGGCCCTGCGCTGGCATCAAGCCGCTTACCTTCCTTTTGACCAGTTGATGCTGGTCATTTCTCACGACTTACCACTAGAGCCCTTTGAACTGGCAACGGTTCATAAAGCCTCTTCCTTCATCAAAATTCAGATGGATAACCATCCAGAGTGGACTCCGCCCGAACTAATCGCAGCCCTTTCGGATATCGCCAAAAATGAACGCAATTTCTTTAGCGTCAATGAGAACCAGGATGCCTTTAACCCCGAATTGTACAAAGGTAAAGTCGTTTTGTGCACCTGCCACAAAGCCAAGGGGCTGGAATGGGACAAGGTCTTCCTGACTTCGGTCAATAATTACGATTATCCTTCGGGGGCGGAAAAAGATTCCTATATCAGTGAGAAGTATTTCATCCTCGACAGACGCAACTTGCAGGCAGAGATTCTGGCTGAACTCAAACTATTGATTTCAAACAATCCCTCCGAGGTTGTTCATCCTGGAATAGGCAGGCTCGATGCCCGCAATGAATTGATCCGCGATCGACTGCGCTTACTTTATGTGGGGATCACCCGAGCCAAATCTTCTTTGACCATCAGCTACAACACTGGAATAAACCTGGCTCCAGCGGTCGCCTATAAAGCGCTTTGGCAGGAGGAAGAAAATGACTGACCTCGTACCCGCAGGCTTTGTTTTCCACCAAAGCAACCTCCAGGCTTTTCGGACTTGCCGCTACAGTTTCCTATTACGGTATGTAAGGAAGCTCCCATGGCCTGCCCCTCTGGCTGCCAGAACCAGCAGCTTCGAAAAAGATCTCATGGCCGGCTCAACATTCCACTCGCTGATCCATCAGTATTTTCTCGGGATTGATCCTGCATTGCTTATTTCCTGTGCGGCAAACTTTCCTGATTCCAGAGTACCTGTTTGGTTTAACAACTTCCTCGGCAGCCAGTATGCCAAACTTGCTGCCAATCAGTATCCTGAACATACCCTGCAAATCACACTGAATGGCAGCCTGCTCCTGGCGAAGTTCGATCTCATCAGCTTCGAAGAGGACCTCATTCAGATCTGTGATTGGAAGGCCTCCCGGGTTCTGCCAAAACGTCAATTCCTCCAGGATCGCGTCCAGACCATGGTTTACACGCTGGTTGCTGCCCGCGCACAATCTCAGGCTCCCCGTCCTGTAGTAATGCACTATTGGGAAGCCAGCTTCCCAGACCAACCGATCATTTTTGAAATCGATGAGGCTCAATTACTCAGGAATGAAGAATCACTCACCGATTTGATGAGCAACATACGTTCCCTGGACATCGAGGAATTTGAGCGTACCCCGGACCCGAAAAAGTGCACCTATTGTGAGTATCAAAGTTATTGTGCCCGCTGGGGAACGGAAGCCGATGAGGCGTCGCTTTATGACTGGTTTGAGATCGGATTATCGGAAATGGATGGGAAAACGAACAGTGAACCTGGAGAGTTTCCGGGCACTCCATTGGCTTATAATTAAATAAAAAATGGGCAGAACAGGGCTCGAACCTGCGACCTCATCTGTGTAAAAGATGCGCTCTGACCAACTGAGCTATCCGCCCGCGAAAGCATATTATAAACGAAAAATGAGAATCATTCGATTCAAAACACAAGATACACCCCCCCAATTTGGCTGGATCCGCGATAGCAGAGTGGGTGTGATCCAGGGTGACCCCTTTGGTGAGTTTCGCCGCTTCGAGGAAACCTATGATCTCTCCGAGGTAAAGCTCCTGCTGCCTTGCCTCCCATCCAAAATTATCGCCGTTGGTCGAAACTATCGCGCGCATGCCGTGGAAATGAACAACGACGTGCCAACCTATCCCCTGATATTCCTGAAACCTCCGTCCTCGCTCATCACCAACGGCGAAAACATAGTTCTTCCCCCTCAAAGCAAACGCGTTGAGCATGAAGCAGAGCTCGCGATCGTGGTCGGGAAGCATTCCCGCTGGCTCACCAGGGAAAACGCGCTTGATGCAGTCTTTGGCTACACCATCGCCAACGATGTAACTGCCCGTGATCTCCAGGTTTTGGATGGGCAATGGACCCGCGCCAAAGGTTTTGACACGTTCTGCCCGGTGGGTCCCTGGATCGAGACAGAGTTCGACCCAACCGATGCCCTTATCACGTGCCATGTCAACGACACCCTGCGCCAGATGAGTTCGACCCGCGAAATGATCTTTAGCGTGCAGCAACTTATGTTGTACATCAGTTCCATCATGACGCTTGAGCCTGGTGATCTCATCCTCACCGGCACACCTGCTGGCGTCGGATTGCTCCAGGCTGGTGATAAGGTCAGCGTGCATATCGACGGCATTGGCACGCTCGTCAACCCTGTTACCGCGCAAGGTTAAATTGTGCCCTGGTTCATTGCCACCTTCTCGTTGTATTTACCAGGCTGCCAGAGCCTGAAGGAAAAGCGTTCTGCGCTTGCGCCTTTACTTTCCCGTCTGAAAAGGTACAATCTATCCGTTATCGAAGCTGCCCACCAGGACAGTTGGCAAACAGCTGAGCTTAAGGTTGCGAAACTCGGGCTGAACCGAGCTCAGTTGGATCGTGACCTTGCAGAGGTAGTATCTTTGATCGAAAACGATTTCCATGATATTACCCTGACGGAAGTAAAAAGCGAATTCTACATATAAAAGGTTATTTTGCAGACAATAAACATAAATTTACTCGAAAAAATCCTTTACCATGTCGAAAAGCCGGGGCGATATGTGGGCGGAGAACACAACCAGATCCTGAAAGACTGGGATTCTATTCGCACGCATGTCTGCCTGGTTTTTCCTGACATCTACGACATTGGGCAGCCAAACCTGGGGCTGGCGATTCTCTACGATATCCTCAACCAGCAGCCAGATATCCTGGCTGAACGCGCCTTTGCCCCGTGGCACGACCTTGAAACCCAGCTTCGTCAACATGAAATCCCGCTTTTTTCGCTCGAATCAAAGCATCCAATTGCCCAATTCGACCTCATTGGCTTTAGTCTTCCCTACGAATCCCTCTACACCAATGCCCTGAACGTGCTCGACCTAGCTGGGATCCCCCTTTTGTCTTCCGAACGCGGCGCTGAACATCCCCTTGTCATCGCGGGCGGTCAGGCTTGCTACAATCCAGAACCCATGGCCGATTTTATCGACGCGTTTGTGATCGGCGAAGGTGAAGAAGTGATCGTGGAAGTTGTGCGCGCGACAGAAAAACTGAAACAAGCCGGAGCAGACCGCAAGACACTCCTTCAAGAATTATCGAGGATTCCTGGCGTCTACGTCCCCTCGCTTTATTCTGTAAGCTACGCGCAGAATGGCACTATTTCAGACTTTCTACCCTTAAATAGTTCTGTTCCTGCTTTCGTAACCAAACGGATCGTTGCCAAGCTTCCACCGCATCCAACCCGCTTGATCGTCCCTAACATTGAGACGGTTCACGATCGTCTTTCGATTGAAATCATGCGCGGCTGCACCCGCGGCTGCCGCTTCTGCCACGCTGGCATAGTCAACCGCCCCGTGCGAGAAAGACCCGTTTCTGAGATTCTCCAAATCATCGAGGATGGTTTAGCCGCCACTGGTTATGAAGAGATTGGATTGCTTTCACTTTCTTCTTCGGATCACACCCAGATCCTGGAATTGACCAAATCTGTGTATGAAAAGTTCCAAAACCGCAAAATCCTTGTCAGTCTGCCTTCCTTGCGGATTGCCTCGTTTTCAGTCAAGCTGATGGACGAACTCCGCGATCTGCGTCCCGGCGGAGGTTTCACGCTCGCGCCCGAAGCTGCATCCCCTCGCATGCAGGCGATCATCAACAAACCGCTCGACAATGCGGTTTTCGAAGAAACGGTTCGCACGGTTTTTGAGCATGGCTGGCTTACACTCAAACTCTACTACATGATCGGTCTCCCGGGCGAGACAATGGAAGACGTCCAGGCGATCCTGGATGCCGGTAAGCGCGTGCTTGCCATTGGTCGGCAAATTCGAGGCAACCGGGTCAGGGTGCACCTTTCGGTGGGCAACTTCATTCCAAAACCCCACACACCTTTCCAGTGGTATCCACTGAATACCACCGATGAATTACAGGCAAAGCTGGACTTGCTAAAAACGGGTGTTCACCGCACCGGTCTCAAGCTTTCCTACAATATTCCAGGCACCACCCTGCTTGAAGCCTGGCTCTCCCGCGGGGATAGACGCCTTGGGCAGGTTATTCACCGTGCGTGGCAGCTTGGCGCGAAATTTGATGCCTGGGGTGAAAACGACAACCTGCCGTTTTGGCGCCAGGCTTTTAGCGAAATCGGGCTTGACCCTGACTTCTATGCCTACAGAGAACGTGCCCTGGATGAGATCCTCCCCTGGGATCATATTCATACCGGGGTCAGCAAAGCTTTCTTGCGGCGCGATCTCGAATGGAGCAAACTCGGTAAAACCCGCAAGGACTGCCGCGAGCAGTGCTACGCCTGCGGTATCCTCGATTCGTTTGGTGCCGATCGCCCGATTTCACCACTTGTCTACTGGGGGTGCCCATGAACGATCAACCTTTGCGCATCCGCATGACCTATGCCAAGTTGGGAAACCTGCGTTTCATCGGGCATCTTGACCTTCAGCGGCTGTTCGAGCGTGCCCTGCGCCGCACAAACCTCCCTTTGCGCTACACCCAGGGTTTCAACCCACATCTGAGGCTCAACCTTGCTTCGGCTCTGCCTCTGGGTTTTATCGGTGAAGCCGAACAGATGGATTTCTGGCTGGATCAGGAGGTTTCCCTGGAGGAAATCAGCAACCGGCTGTGCAAATCTCTGCCTGCAGAACTCATCCTGAAGAACCTGCAAGTAATCGATAATCAACAACCCTCGCTCCAGGCATCCCTGCTCTCGAGTGAGTATGAGGTCTTGCTTCCTGCAGATCTCGATCCGCAAATCCTGCAAGAACAGATCGGCGCTCTGCTTACTCAAGCTACTGTGCCTGTTCAACGGCGCAAGAAAACTGTGGACATGAAGAATCTGATCCTTGATTGGCAGCTCGTCAAGCAAGCACCGCAATCGCTCCTGAAAATATCCATGAAGTCAACTCCTGCCGAAAATGGACGTCCGGATGAGTTGCTGGAGCTTCTCGGGTTGGATCCAGCAGACTGCCAGGTCACCCGAACCAAACTGATTTTTTGTGAGGAATAATGGAAGATAATTGCGTTTTCTGCTCGATCGTTACCGGTCAAATACAAGCCTGGAAAGTTCTTGAAACCGAAACCACGCTGGCAATTCTCGATGCCCATCCGGTCGGGCTTTATCACACCCTCATTATCCCCAAAGCACATTATTCCGACATTTTCACAGTTTCCCCGGAAGTCCTGGCAGACACCATGGAGACCGTGCGCAAAGTGAGCCTGCTTTACCATGAGAAACTTGGTCTGGAAAACCTTCACATCTTCAATAATTCTGGTCGTTTGGCTTCACAGAGCGTTTTCCACCTTCATTTCCACATCCTCCCGCGCCACCCAGATGACGGTCTTAGTTTCCCAAGATTTACCCGACCCGACCTCACCGGCCGTTTTGAGGAGATGATCAAAGCGTTACAATAAATAAATACTACTCTGAGTAAAGAAAATGCGATGGTATAATCTGAAATCCTGTTTCCGTGGCCTAATGGACAAGGCACTGGCCTCCGAAGCCAGTCATGTGGGTTCGAGTCCCACCGGAAACATTTTTTATTTAACGCAGCATGTCGTTACCCCAGGAGTCTACAATGAGCGATGAAAGCCTTCTCAAGGAACTTGCCGAACTGCGGCAGAAAATTGCGTATCACAGCTACCTGTACAACACGCTCGACCAGCCCGAGATTTCGGATTTTGAATACGATCAGCTCTTCAACCGTCTCAAAGCGATTGAAGCGGAGCATCCTGAACTCATCACCCCGGATTCTCCAACCCAGAAAATCGGCAGTCAAATCTCTGAAAAATTTAAAAAAGTGACTCATCCAGCCCCGATCCTGAGCCTTGCCAATGGATTCGGCAGCCAGGACGCGCTTGCCTGGTATGAGCGCATTCTCCGGCTTGACCCGCGCGTTGCTCAGACCGATTTCCTGCTGGAGCCCAAATTGGATGGCTTGACGGTCGTTCTGCACTACGAGAATGGCATCTTCTCGCTAGGGGCAACCCGCGGCGATGGCATCGTTGGTGAGGATATCACCGCCAACCTGCGTACCATCCCCAGCCTGCCTTTACGCATCCCGGTCTTGCCAACCGGCAGCCCAGCGCCGCAGCATATCGTTTTCCGTGGAGAAGTCTTCATCACCAAAGCAGACTTTCTTGCACTCAATACCGAACTCGAGAAAAGGGGAGAAAAGACCTACCTGAATCCCCGCAACACAGCTGCTGGTTCTCTGCGTCAATTGGATCCTGCAATCACAGCTTCCCGACCGCTGAAACTTTTTCTCTATCAGGTCGTGGAATCATCCGACCCACTTCCCCAGACCCAATCAGGCATATTGGACTATATCGCCAGCTTTGGTCTGCCGGTCAATCCCCTCCGGTGGCACGCCAACAACATTGATGAAGTTATCCAGATCTGTGAAAAAGAAGGTCTCAACCGCCATAACTGGCCGTATGACGCGGACGGAATTGTCATCAAGATCAATGACCTCCAGCTTTCCAATGCGCTCGGTTATGTCGGAAAAGATCCACGAGGCTCACTTGCCTACAAGTATCCCGGCGAGGAGGTGGAGACCACCTTGCTCGATATCCAGGTTAATGTTGGTCGCACTGGTGTGCTGACTCCCCTGGCTGTACTGGAACCTGTGAGCATTGGCGGGGTGGTGGTAAAGCAAGCCACCCTCCATAATTTTGACTTCATTGCAGACAAAGATCTGCGAATAGGCGACCGGGTTTTGGTGAAAAGAGCCGGCGAAGTCATCCCTTATATCGTCGCTGCCCTCAAGGAAAGGCGCGATGGCAGCCAGAAAGTCTATGTGCCTCCGACCAATTGCCCTTCGTGCGGCTCCCAGGTTGAGCGGGCCCCCGGAGAAGTAGCCTGGTACTGCCTGAATGCAGCCTGTCCCGCCCAGTTGACCCGAAATATCGAAAATTTTGCCTCCCGCTCAGCTATGGACATCGATGGTCTGGGCGAGCAGATTGTCGCTCAACTCGTTCAAAGCGGATTGGTAAAGAATTTACCCGACCTCTACCGCTTGACCAAAGATCAACTTCTCACCCTGGATAAATTTGGCAACAAGAAAGCCGACAACCTGCTGGCAGCCATCCAGGCCTCCAAATCGCAGTCTCTTCAGCGCCTGATCATCGGTTTGGGTATCAAAGGTGTTGGCGAAGTTGCTGCCCGGAAATTAGCACAGAAATATGGCAATCTTGACGCCCTTTCGCACGCAACTCTGGACGAATTGCAACAATTGGAAGGAGTGGGCCCCAGCCTCGCGGAGTCCATCGTTGAATGGTTCCAGCTTGAAAACAACCAGCAAATTCTGAGGCAATTCAAAGAACTTGGGCTTTGGCCTGTCGAAAGTACCAGCACGCCCGTGGGTAGACTTCCGCTTACCGGTTTGACTTTCGTTGTCACTGGTACTTTGGAAGGCTTTTCCCGCGAGGGTATTAAAGAATTTATTCTGGCGAATGGTGGAAAGGTTTCAGAGTCTGTCAGCTCCAAGACCTCCTACCTGGTCCTGGGTGCCGACCCTGGTTCAAAGTACGACAAAGCCCGTCAACTTGGCGTGCCAATCATCTCTGAACAACAACTGCGGGAGCTCGCTGCTTCCTGAAATT
>WOZA01000157.1 GCA_011620505.1 Anaerolineaceae bacterium | reverse complement strand
CCAAGTTCGCAAAGCGCGCCAATGTCGGGCGAAGAGGAATAGAGGCTCATCACGGCTTCCGATTCGGCCATGACCTCTTCGTAGCCAGGTCCCAGGCTTGAAATCATTGTGCTGGTGGTGGTTTTGCGGTTGGCATAGTAAGGAATGAAATAGCCCGCGTCGGATCCATGCGGAGAGTCAGGCAGCCAATAGTAGGTATGAACAGCAAAAACAGCCTCTTTCGGGGTGTTTTTCTCAATCCAGTCCATGGCTTTTTCATCCGCCGCGGTCATAAACTGGCGGAAACTCTCGACATCACCGATGCGAAAAATGACAGCAATCACAGCCAGGAAAAGGGCAACCCATTGAAGTCCAGTTGCCCAGTTCTCATGCTTTTGCAAGGAGAACAGCTGCCATAGGTCTTCCGCCAGGACTCCAACAATTACACCAATTGGCAAGTAGAGCATGATCATCATGCCAGTCATGTTCGTAAAAGCCAGCAGTGGTATATTCAGTCGATAAAGCAGACCAATACCAAACAGCGCCAGTATCCAGGCGATCATAATGAGGATGACAACCCTGTTTTTCCTGAGCAGTCCCACTAACATACCCACCAGGGTCAAGCCGATCAGCCACTTTTTTGCTCCGATCGCATAAAGCGATTGGATGTCGTAATTGGCATAATATTCGCTTTCAATCATGCTATTTGCCGGCTCTGTCTCAGCAGATTCGGCTGGCGTAGACCTTTGATCAACGTAAAATTCCATCGCGGGGACCAGGACAGGAAGGATCAGAAAGATGCTAACGATTGCGATGGCGGCAATGCCAATAACTGTTCTGATCGCATGCGTTTTGGTTTTAATCGCCGTAGCAAATTCATAAATACAGATCAGGACAAGCAAGGGGAGCAGGAAAGCTGCCGCTCTGAAATGCAAAAGGAATACTCCCGCAATGAGCAAGGCAGAGACGCCAGTCATAGCTAACGCGGGAATGCGGTTCTCTTTCCAATCACCTTTCCATGCCCGTATCGCTTCCCAGGTGGCAAAAGCTGCAATCAATAAGATGGATTGTGAAGAGCCTTGCGTAAACCTGCCCCAGCTGAAATACAGGGCCGGTTGAAAGCTGAACAGACCAACGACCATCATGCCTGCCAAACCTGCCAGAGGAGAGACTTTCTTTGACAAGAATATGAAGACACCCAGCCCACATAAACCGTTGATGGCCTGTGTCATCCACAGGAGTGCTTGATGAGCCGGAATATCTGCAAGCAGTTGCAGACTGCCAGTGAGTGCATATAAGCCCAGATGATACTGGTCCAAATTTGTCGGTGCATATGGCTGAAGATTGAACGGGAGTTTGCCCGTTGTGGCAACCAGATCTGTGATCAGGATGTGATGCAGGGAGTCGGTCCAGGCAGGGTAAGGGTAATTATGAGCCAGCCAAAAGCGGGTCAGGAGCGTGAGTGCAAGGATGAACAGAAATGGTCCAGCATATTTTCCAAGCTTGAATTGTTCACGCCAGTTTTTTCTGAGTTTCCAGGCAGTGAGTGCGAAAAGCCCCAGCAGAAGCACAAGGAGTTTGTTCTGCCCGATTCGCAATGACGGGAGAATTGCCCTTGTAAAATAGTAAACGAATGGATAGAACGCGATGCTCAGCCCAACGGCAAGAATCCACCGCTCAATTGCCTCAAATCGCCGCCAAAGATTGGTCACGGACAAAATTGCCCATCCGGGTACCATTAACATAATAAAGATGGTGAGCAGTGTTCGCAATTCAACCCAAGTCATACGCTCTCTCAATCCAGCGAGAATTCATTAAAAATTATACCCTTCAAGGGGTGTTACCTGGTTTCGTGATTAAGTAGATGTGAACATCTTCGATGTTTATAAGTTGATCAACCCCTTCACAAGCGATCAATGCATTCGGCTGCAGACTACCAACCCCCTCTTTGATGTAAAGATAGTTTATCCCGGCGTCATTCACCAACAGCCAGAAATCATCTCCGCATTCAGTGATAGAGCTTGCTCTCATTCCCAGATCAGCCACACTCCGGATAAAATCCCTGTCTGCAACCATGGGATAAAATATGGTTGGAGCAAGGCTCCATCTTCCTGTCATTGGCAATATCCACCCCCCGCCATCTACACCACGGTAGACGTCAAATCCCCAATATGTCGTATTTACAAAAAAGCGCGCGTCTTCAGGGGTGTGGGTTTCGATCCACTTAAGCGCTTCAAGATCTGACCTGGTCGCAAGGATTGTTTCGGTGTTGACCGCACGCGCGTTCTGCAATGCCCCCGAAACGCTCAGCGCCACGCCAATCAGCAGGATCAGGAGGTTGGAGAGCCTCTTCCGCGTTATCAGCTTTCCAAGAAGCAACACAATTCCAAAGGCAGACGTTATCGCAATCGGAATAAAGGCAACCAGGGCAAAGTAATCATTGCGGAAGTTCATCAGGCGAAAACCAGTCGGCAGGGAAAAGAACAGAACAAGAGCCGCCCAAGCTTGAAAAGTAAACTTCTTAATTTTGAAAGCTGTCCAGAATAGTCCAATCAGACCAAACGCAATCAAGACGTACCCGCTGACCGGACCAACCAGGTACAAGAGGTAATCCCAGGATGCCTTGAGGGGCTCAGCCTCCATCACCCGAAAAACGGGTCTGGAAGCCGCGCTGGAATATACAAAAATGCGATAGTACCAGCGTGAAGCCAGAACCAGCCCCGTGAATGTTGCAATTGCAACGCTCGTGATAGGCTTCCAGTTGGCTGATTTTGACCTGATGGTCTCCACAAGCCATCGGATGCCCAGCAAGGCAAGGAACAGGACGAACAAAAAAGCTGTAAAGTAGTGGCTGAGCAGGGTGCCGGCAGTGAGCAGGCTGAGACCTGCCAATTGCCACCAGTGGTCGTGGTTGTCCCATACCCGGATTGCTTCCGCCATCGCCACGGGCAGGATCATCACACCAATCAACAAGGTGTAGCGCCCCCAACTGAGGTAATAGCCGGGCATTTTGGTGACAAAAGTAACAAATACCGCCGCCAGTAATCCAATGCGCCAATCTTTGCCGAGCTGTTTTGCCAGCGCGTAGACCGCCAGGCCGACACACGCGCTGATCGCCTGCCCCAGCATCAAGACACTGGCAGCAGGGTCAAGCCCGCTGAGCGCTGAAAACAAAGCGCCAACAGCATGAAATCCAAAGTGATAGTAAAACGGTCCGGGCAGGTAAGGCTCGAGTGTGCTCGGCAGCCCTCCAAATTCGATCATCTTTCGAATAATCAGGACGTGGTGTTGAGAATCGACCCAATTAGGGAAGACCAAATCCCGCGCCTGCCAAAAGCGCCAAACCAAGGCAACCGCCAGACCAAGCAGGGCAAACAGCCAGGTTTTATTGAAGGCTCCTTTGCCTCTGCGAATGAGCCCGGCAAGGGCAATCCCAAAACACAGACCGAGCACGAGCCCGAGCAATAGGGGAGTGACTTTCAGCCGAACGGTATAGAAGCCAAGCGTTCCAAGAGCGATGAAACTGGCGCTGATGGTGATGATTTCAGCCAGCGCCTGCGCGCCATCTTTGCGGCGGTCGCCAAACCACAGCCACCATGCCAGCCCTGGCAAAAGCAGAGCCGCAAATGCCAGCCCTACCCGCACTTCTGCACCCCTCCCAAATCCGGTAAAGCTGCAAGCAATTGGGCGACAGTCTGCTTATTCTGTGGATGGACAAATTCCGGCGCGATTTCTGCCAGTGGTATGAGCACAAAAGCTCGCTCCATCAAACGCGGATGCGGTACCTGCAGACGAGGGGTCTGGATAATCCGATTCCCATAAAACAGGATGTCCAGGTCAATCAGTCTCGGACCATAGCGGAAGTTTGCCTGCCGCCCCAATTGTTTTTCGGTTTGCTTGAGAAAATCCAGCAGGTTCAACGAACTTAAAGCGGTCTGGGCTTCAATCACCTGGTTGAGAAAGGCAGGCTGATCCAGATAGCCCCAGGGAGCGGTTTGGTAGATGGATGATTCCTTGAGAATCTCCAGCCTTTGGCTTAGAGCCGCGCATGCCTCCTGGAGGTTGCGCTCCCGGTCACCAAGGTTGGTGCCTATCCCAAGAAAAACACGAATCATGCCTGCTGCCCCACCAGGTCGATCAGGTCGGCGAGCATGCCAAAGGCGGTGGTTTTTGGGCTAGGGTTCGATTCGAGCACGCCCAGTCCAGGCAGCACGTCAAGTTCAAAATTAACGAAAGAAGAGGTGCCGCCCACGCTATAGAGCGGCGATCCAGGGCCAACCCGTTCGGGTCGCACCCGGGCCATGAAGTTCCCATCGTGCCAGTAAGCCTTGCAGACCAACTTCCAACGTTCGCCAGCCGCTTCTGCCTCAGCAATCATCTCCCTTGTAATGCCGCGGATACCTTCCCGATCAATTTCCACGGGCGTAAGAGGATGATCCATCAGCACGGTAGAAAGCGCTGCCACTTTGATTGCCGCGTCCCATCCGTCCACATCGTTGCTGGGGTCGGTTTCAGTGATGCCAATAGACGCCCCATAGGCGATGGCTTCATCAAGCGTTTCACCCTGCCCCATTCTTTCGAGCAGCAGGTTGGTGCAGGAGTTGAGGATGCCGCTAAAACCAAGCAGACGCGCGCCTCGCAGCGGATAGCGGAAGAGCGAGAAAATCGGCGCGCCGTCCATTACAGCTGACTCAAAGCGAAAGCCAAGCCGCTGCCTGGCAGCAAGTTCTTTAAGCTCATGATAGCCATAGACCACGGGACCTTTGTTGGCGGTGATGATATGCATGCCGTGCTCGAGGGCCTGGCGGAGATGGCTCAAGGCAGGTTGTCCGCTGATGGGGTTGACGGGTGTGGTTTCAATCATCACGTCTGCCGGGCAGGAGTGGATAAATTCCAATGTGTCCCCCGAAAAGCTGAAGGTGTCAAGTTCAGTAAGGGGACGTCCCTGAGAGATCAAAGACAAAGCCTGCTCCAGGTTGATTCCTGCCGGGTTGATGCAGGAGGCATGTCGACCTGTGATGATGCCGGTAACCACAGGATGGATGCCATAATCGACTTCCAGTGTGTGCTGCTTATCCATTAACAAGCGGGCAAAGGCTTGCCCAACGTTTCCAAATCCTACCAGTGCTAAACGTATTTCTCTCATGGTACACCTGTGATTCCTTTGATTTTCAATTATAGCCAATTCCATCCCGCGCGTTTGTCTCTGCGCATGGGGTTCTTTGCGGGTCAGCGGTCATTGAGGAGGGCGCAAAAATCCTTCAAACAAGCGGCCAGGGGACGGGGCGATGACCAGGTTCAGGCTCGGGAAACACACCTTGCTTGAGTAAGACGTGCAACCTCCGGTGCATTGCGGCTATTTCGTCCTCCCTCAGCAATTCTCCAAGGCTCTGGCTCAGCTCAGCGTTTGGCTGCAGCGCCAGTTCAAGTCTGCGCAAAGCAGTCACTTCTTCTTCGCTAAAGGGCTCGCCAATGAAGTCCCAAATTACGGTACGCAATTTTGGCATGGCATTAAAACACAGAGCCTGATCAATCGCCCACCAGCGTCCATCTTCGCCAAAAAGGAGATGCCCGGACTTGCGATCGGCATTATTGACGACCAGGTCAAACAGGGCTACTTTGCGGAATGGAGCCCGTTCATTTTCATCAAGAGCAAGGTAGTGCATTTGGGGGTCATGCTCGATATACAACTGTAATGATCCCGCCCCAAAAGGCAACCCATCTTTTCGGTGTATGGTTGGCGGCACGAAATCCCAACCTGCCGCCCGGCACACCAACCAGGCGGCTACTTCCCGGCGGGGCAGAGTGGCAGGTTCAAAGTCATAAAGTTCGGTCTGCCCAGCCTCAGGTTTATAAACAGCCTGGAGGATTTCTTCGTCAAGCAGGCAAGTTACAAAAAAAGTAGCATTGGAACTTTCCAGAAACCGTCCCTGGAGCCTTACTTTGCCCTTCTCCAAAACGCGCAAGATGGCCTGAACGTCCATTGGAGCAAAAAGCGCTGAATCAGGATTTATGACCGTTGTTGCTGTGGTGGAAGCCGTTTCCGCCATCCTTATTTGGCTGCAAGGGGTCGTCGGACCTACCGCGGCTTGCCAGTTCAAGTGCCCAGTGCGCCAGCCTGCGCATCTTGTCGCGGGTGACCCAAAACATCACCTGCTGGCGTTCTTCTTCAGCCCCACCCTCTGCCACTTGCAGCAGAAGCAGATCCGTTTCCTTGTCGTAACCCAATGCAACCTCATCCACCCTGAAAAGCGGGTCCACTGGCAAGACCAACTCCATCTCTGCCTCGTCATAATCCCCGCGCGATTTTTCATCCTCTGTTTGATCGGCTTCTATTCCATCAATTATCCTGATCGCCCCAATGGCGATCATTTGGATTTGAACCTTCTCGATCAGGAGGGTAACGAGGTTATCTGCATCACCGCCCTGCAAGAAGAAAGTCCGCTCACCTGGCGCACCGATCGCGTTGATGCGCAATATAGTAGCGGGCTGGAAGATATGTTGATGATCATTCATCCCTGATTTCAAACCTTTCTGTACGAATAAAAAAACTGCCTTTATCCACAAGTCCATTCAACTGATCAAGCAGGCTTTGGCTGATTTGTACACTTTCATTCGGAAACACATATTCGCGCCAACTTCCTTCAGCAAAGAACTGAAAAGCGAACTGGTCCTCGCCGGGATGAGAACCCAACCAGCCATGCAACTGGTGGACCTTTCGGGTGATGCGGTCCGGGGGTTCATCCTTGGCAATCTGCACCACCAACACACGCCTCTCGACCACGCTCACCGAATCAGCCGATGGTTGGTAGTTCGCTGGAAGCTGTGGTGGCAATGGTGTTTGCGCTTCAACTTCAGGGATTGGATCTGGGATCTCATTCTCAAGTTGGGGCGGATCCTCAAGTATTTCAGGTTCTTCAACTGAAAATGTGCCCGCTTGATTGTCATCATCCAGATCGAAACCTACCCGCCAGAGTTGATCCTCAACCTCTTCGAACTCGTCCAACTGTTCGGGCTCTTCAACCCGGTTCGCTTCCGCAGCCTCTCCGACCCGATAACGCGCCAGAATGCGGAGATCAGGCAGGTAGTTTTCGAGCAAGCGCTCATATTGTTTGCCGCTGTTTTGGTTAAACAATTCCCCGGCTGTGTCATCCATCCCGATCCGGCTGACACGATCGACCAAAACGGAAGTTCCGCGTTCCTGGTGTTGCAGCTTGCCCTCCACCACCAGCAGGCTGCCCTGCTCCACCATGCGGTTGTCGCGTTCCCACACTGCCGGGAACATCACCAGATCCACTTCGCCGGACTGGTCCTCAATGGTGACAAAAGCCATATTTTGGTTCTTTTTTGTCAGGATCGGCTGAACGCGTTTGACCAGTCCGCCGATGGTAACCTTGCTGTTTGTCTCGACCTCAGCCAGCTGATTGGAATTGTGGCTGATCTTATCGGCAATCTGCGACATGTACGAACTCAACGGATGGTCGGAAACGTAGAGACCAAGCAGTTCTTTCTCCCATCCAAGTTGCTCGTTGGTGTCCACATGCACGTTGGTGGGCAGGATCACCTGGGGCAGAGCCACCGTTCCGCCACCAAACAGGTCGAGCTGACCCATTTCGATCGCCTTGATATTGCTGGCAGAAACATTGACCATCTGGTCAATTGAGCGCAGCAGCGCTTTACGTGGACCGAAGGAATCCAATGCGCCCACTTTAATCAGGCATTCCAATGGACGCTTGCCCACCTGGCGCAAGTCAACCCGCCGGATGAAATCATTCAGGTCTGAAAACGCCTGGTGACCGCGAGCCTGAATGATCGTTTCCACCGGCCCCTGGCCCACGTTTTTGATCGCGCCAAGTCCGAATCGGATGCGAGCGCGCCCTTCGGTGTGCTCCTCAATGGTGAAATCATAGCCGCTGTTGTTGACATCTGGCGGCAGCACTTCTATGCCCATGTTGTGGCATTCCGAAACATATGTAGAGCATTTTTCGTTGTCGTTCTTCCAGGCAGAGAGCAGTGCGGTCATATACTCAACCGGATAGTGATATTTCAAGTATCCGGTTTTGACCGCAATCATGCCGTAATTTGTGGCATGGCTTTTATTGAAACCGTAATGCGCAAAGGCTTCCCAATGGGCAAAGATATCTTCAGCGGTTTGTCGCTCAATGCCATTTTTTACCGCGCCTTTAATGAACTTTTCGCGGTGTTTTTTGACTTCCTTGACCTTCTTTTTCGAGATTGCCGAGCGCAGATCATCCGATTCGCCCGGGGTATAGCCTGCCAGCTGCATGGCGGCGATCATGATCTGTTCCTGGTAAACCGCGTGCCCATAAGTCTCGCGCAGGATGGGCTCCAACTTTTCGTGCTGGTAGACCACCGGCTTTTCGCCGTGCATGTTGGCGATATATTCAGGGATGCTTTCCATTGGGCCGGGGCGGAAGAGCGCTACCATGGCAATCACGTGATGGATAGTCTTCGGCTGCATCTGCATCAGGTAACGGGTCATGCCGTTGCCTTCCAGTTGGAAGAGACCAACCGTGTGACCTTCGCTGATGAATTGGTAGACCTCGGGGTCATCGATGGGGATGTTGCTGAGGGTGAGCTGAATGCCGTGACGCTGGGCGATGTACTCGCAAGCTTTGGACATAATCGTGAGGGTCACCAGCCCCAGGAAATCCACCTTGAGCAGACCGAGGTAGTTGATGCCGTCCATGTCGTACTGCGCCACGGATTTAATCGGCAGTTCATCACTATTGCTCGTTGGTCGGTGCAGCGGGAGGTATTCAGTCAGCGGCTTATCACTGATGATCACGCCAGCAGCATGCGTGCCAACGTTTCGCAGGCTTCCTTCCATCCGTCCGGCAATATCGAGCAGCGTTTTCATTTGGTCAGAGGATTCATACACGGCCCGCAATTCGGGGGAGGACTTGAGCGATTCCGTGATAGGCACGTTCTTTCCCTGCACCGGGCCCGGAACCAGCTTGGCGACTCTGTCCACGTCCGCCAGGGGGATGGCCATCACCCTGCCCACATCGCGTACTGCGCCGCGGGCTGCCATGGTGCCGAAGGTAATAATCTGAGCCACACGATCAGCGCCGTATTTTTGATTGCAGTACTCCATCACTTCCGCGCGGCGATCATCCTGGAAATCGAGATCAATATCCGGCATGGTGACGCGGTCCGGGTTCAAGAAGCGTTCAAACAGCAGGCCGTGACTGAGCGGCTCCACAGAGGTGATATCCAACGCGAAAGCCACCAGCGAGCCATTGCCCGATCCGCGTACGTTGTACCAGATGTTTTTCTCGCGCGAGAAACGGCACAAATCCCAGACGATCAGGAAGTATTCCGCAAATCCCATCTGATTGATAACGCTCAGCTCATAATCCAGGCGCTTTTGGAATTCCTCGCTGTCAGCCTGATCCGGAACGTTGCGCCTTAAGCCCTCCTGGCAAAGTTCTCGCAGGAATGTAGAGGCGGTCTGTCCGGCTGGCACTTCAAACTGAGGCAGGTGATAGCCCTTGCGCGTCAGATCAATGCTGCATCTCTCGGCAATTTCGAGGGTGTTGCTAATCGCTTCGGGCACCTGGGAGAACAGGTTTTGCATCTCTTCCGGGCTGCGCAGGTAGTAGGTGTCGTTGTTCATGCGCATGCGGTTGCGATCGCTGAGCAATTTTCCGGTCTGGATGCAGAGCAGAATATCCTGCAGCTCGGCATCTTCACGCCGCACATAATGCACATCGTTGGTGGCAACTAATCTCGCGTCCGTCTTTTTGGAAAGCTCGATCAAGCCGCGGTTGACGCGGTAAAGCTCGGAAATATCGTGATCCTGCAGCTCAAGAAAATAGCGGTCTTTGCCAAACACATCCAGGTACCATGCCAGGCTGCGTTCAGCCCGCTCCGGGTCGTTATCCAGCAAAGCGCGGGAAAGCTCTCCGGACAGGCAGGCGGATAAGGCAATCAGTCCTTCAGAATGATCGGCGAGGTAAGCCTTGTCGATGCGGGGATGGTAGTAGAAGCCTTCAAGCTGCGAAGCAGACGCGATCGAAAGCAGATTGTGGTAGCCGGTCATGTTCTCAGCCAGCAGAACGAGGTGAGAGGAGTACTTATCGCGGGAGACGTCCTTGTCGTGCATGCTACGCGGGGCAAGGTAAGTCTCAAGCCCGATGATTGGTTTGATGCCTTCCGCGGTGGCTGCCTGGAAGAAATCCAGCGTGCCAAACATGGTGCCGTGGTCGGTCAGCGCGAGGGCAGGCATGCCCAGTTCTTTGGCGCGTTTGACTAATGCCGACGGGCTGCCAAAGCCGTCAAGCACAGAGTAAGCAGAATGTACATGCAGATGAACAAATGACATTAATTAATTCCTGAGCGCATCAAAACGCCTTGTGAATTATGAGTATAGCACAGCGATTTGGCTGTTCGAAAAATTTTAATAATTTAAGATTGCTTCACTCGAGGGAGTTGAAGGCCGGAGGATTACTGACTGAATAAATCGGATGACCCTGAAATTCGCGCAGGTCAGCCGGCTGCGGCAGGCGCGCTTTATCCCGCTGACTGATCATCGTTTCTTCTGCGACCTGGCGGTTTGCCCGCACGGCATCCCCCAGGAAGCCAAACATGATCAGTGTGATGCCGGCAGTCAGCAGCGTGCCGCCAATGGAAACTGACTGGATGTAACGGGAGCCCAAGTCGAGGAAGAGATAGCTGATCAGGAAACGCCCCAGGAGGATCAATCCAGCCAAAAGAAACACGGAGCCCGTGCTGATGAAGGTCCGCAGAGGCTGGTAGAGCACGTAGGAACGGATGATCACGCCGCCCTGCCGCCAGATAAAGTTGAAGATGCCTTTATGCAGGCGCGATTCACGCAAGGCAGAGTTGGTCTCGATAGGCACGCTTTCGATTTTCATCTGGCCTTTGCCGGCTTGAATGAGTGTTTCAAGGGTGTAAGAGTAGGGGTTGTAGACCTGGAAGCGCAGGGCGGCATAGCGCGAGAATGCCCTGAATCCGCTGACCGCATCCGGCACATCGGTTTTCGAGACCTGCCGCATGATGGAACTGCCGAGGTGCTCCATCCGGCGTTTACCTTTGGTGAAATGCTCGTTAGCCAATGTTTGACGGTCGCCAATCACGAGATCTGCCTGGTCGGCAAGGATGGGGGCGATCAACTTGCTGATTTCGCTGCCGGGATATTGGTTGTCCGCGTCGGTGTTGACAATGATATCTGCTCCAAGGGCTAGCGCGAATTGCACGCCGCTGATGAAAGCACGCGAAAGACCGCGGTTGCGGCGATGCCTCAAGACGTAATCCGCGCCGTTTTCCAGCGCCACCCTGGAAGTGTCGTCCGTGGAGCCGTCATCAATTACCAGCACGATCACTTCGTCGACACCGGAGAACTGACGCGGGATCTCGGAAAGTACGACGGGCAACTGCCCAGCTTCGTTGTAGGCTGGGATTTGGACGACAAGTTTCATGATTATCAATTGTACGATAGATTTCGTAGGCTGGACGGCGATTTTCAACCCGATTTTCAACCCGTAAGATTTCGTAGGGGCGAAGCATC
>WOZA01000019.1 GCA_011620505.1 Anaerolineaceae bacterium | reverse complement strand
GCCTCCCCAAATCGGAGAGGCTTGCACTTCAAACAATTAAAAACTAAGCGTGTTTGGCTTCAAAATCCTTCAAGAATGCCACCAGAGCTTCAACGCCTTCTTTGGGCATGGCGTTGTAAATCGAAGCGCGCAGACCTCCAACTGATTTGTGCCCCTTGAGGTTATCAAACCCGGCAGCCTTGCTGGCAGCCACAACCTCGGCATCCAATTCAGCGCTTTCAGTTACAAAGGGAACATTCATCAGTGAGCGATCTTCTTTAACAACCGTTCCCCTGAACATTTTGCTGTTATCGAGGAAGTCATAGAGAGGCTTGGCTTTCTCAATGTTGAGTTGGTGCATAACTTCCAGCCCACCGAGTTTCTTGAGGTACTTGAAAACCTTGCCGCAGACGTAGATCCCCCAACAATTCGGGGTGTTGTACATCGAGTCGTTTTCGGCATGGATATCATAGCGCAGGTACGTTGGGATCTTCTCGTCCAGATCGCTGCGGATCAGGTCTTCGCGGATGATGACGATCGCGACGCCAGCAGGGCCTACGTTCTTCTGTGCGCCGGCATAAATCAGCCCATAATCGCTGACATTCACAGGCTTAGACAGGAACATCGAAGATTGATCTGAAACCAGGTTTTTGCCCTTGGTGTTGGGGAGCTTGCGGTAAGTGGTGCCGTGAATGGTCTCATTCTCGCAAATGTAAACATAATCAGCGTCTTCCGAGATTGGCAGATCCGATACATCCGGGATGTAGCTGTAGTTCTTGTCCTTACTGGAGGCCACCAGGTTGATCTTGCCGTATTTTTTAGCTTCAGAGTAGGCTTTGTTGGACCAGTTACCAGTGACAATATAGTCAGCGACGCCGTTTTTCATCAGGTTGAGCGGAATCATGGCAAATTGCAGCGTGGCGCCGCCTTGAATGAACAAAACTTTGTAATTAGAGGGGATGTTCATCAGCTCGCGCAGGTCAGCTTCAGCTTCCTCATAAATGTTTATGAAGACTTTACTGCGATGGCTCATTTCCATCACATTCATTCCTGAACCTTGGTAGTTCATGAACTCATCCCGGATCTCTTCCAGGACGGGTTCGGGCAACATGCTTGGTCCAGCTGAGAAATTGTAGATACGGTCGTACTTCATATTAAAAGCTCTCTCCTTTTTTCTAAGTCGTAATCCGTTGGCTACCTGCTTCCACTAGGTCTTCGTCAGCCCTTGTAGAAGAACTTATTTGCTCAAATCTTAACCTCCAAACGAGTAAAGGTCAAGCATTTTTGGAGAGCCGCGCAGGGAAAAGCAAATATTCTTCCGAGGTTATATAATGGGCACATGGCAAAGAAAGTTACTGGACGAAATAGAGACTGGCAGCTGCTCGAAACGGTCGGCAAAGGGGATGCTGGTGAAGTTGTGCGCGTGCAGGCTGAACTCGGAGGAGCACAGGGTGTTATGAAGCGCCCAGTGCAAAACGTCTCGGGAGGCACGATCGTTCGCCAGGCAAGGCAGATCGAGAACGAAGGCAAGGTCCTCGCGCTGTTGGACGGACTCGATATTGAGCGTCATGGTCGAAAAATTCACACCCCCCTGTTGATGGACCAAAGCATTGAGGGCACCTCTTCTTCCGCCAACCTGTTCATCGTCAGTGAGGAAGTCCCAGGGGTGTCGGTCTCTGATCTTTTGCGCCGCAAGATGCAGGGAGGTTCCCCCATATCCCAGGCGCTTGTCCTCAAAGTGCTGGCTGCGGCTTTCCAACTGCTGCAGAAGGTCCATGAAAAAGGTGTGATCTGGAATGACGTCAAGATGGATCACATTTTCTGGAATACTGAAACCAATATCCTTTCTTTCATTGACTGGGGCAACAGCCTTGACCTTAACAATGAGACCTCCGACGACAAAGCAAACCCCATGCTGGATTACCAACAGTTGCTCGAGGAAGGTCGAACACTGATCGAGCAGACCTCTCCGGAACTGATCGCAGACATTGGCTGGCCTTTGAGCTCAAGCCAACTAAATGACCAGGAGATTAATCACCTGCAGATGCGAGTGGAGTACATGGAAACCTACCTTTCCATGCGTATTATCGAGTACAAATTACTCTTCAGCCGCTACCTGAAAAGCCTCAACTCCCTGGAGGGATTGAAACAAACCCTGGAGCTGATGCGCGCTTTACAGCATCTTGGGGTCGAAGTCGACATGAGCGACTTGCTATCAGCCAGTCAGAGATACCTGCTCGACTTACTGGATCGGGGTGAAGATAAACAGGCACAGGGTGTCTCCCATGTATTGGAAACCGAACTGAACCATAACCTTTCTCCCAACTGGCAATTGGCAGGATATCTTCTCGAGCATTTCGGCAATGGTGATCCCGCCACACTGGCAAAGTTGCTCCATGCGGTATTTGAAGGTGACTGGAACGAGGCTGCCTGGATTTACCGGGAAAGCTTCCTGGCCAAACAAACGCCACCAACCAGCGACCAGGTAATTAATTCTATGCGCACTTTGAAGTTAAATTTAAAGCCCTATACGCTTATTTCCACCGACCTGGCAGCTTTATCTCAACAAAGTGAACGCTGGCTGGAAACCGCAATTCAGAAAAATCTCGATCCTGAATCAATCACCACCCTGCAAAATTTAACCAGTCGTGTCAAACAGATCCAGGAGAATTGGGAGTTCCTGCAGCCTGGTGAAAAACTGGGCGATAAGTTTCTGTTATTACGCCGCGTCCTGGAACATTTCACCGCGCTTCAATTGCGCCCCGCTACGGATTTGCAGACTTCACTGCTGGCGGCGATGTCCAGGATCAGGGAGATTTACCGTGCCTGGGCAGAATGCGATTTAGACACTGCGCAGAAGCAGACCAAGGACCTCTTTCTGCTTGAACCAAGCCTCAATTATCTGCCCGATCTGGAAGCTGACTTTTACGTGATGATCCATTGGCTGGAAACTCTCAACCAAGGTCCAGCCGAACATCAGGCAGTTAATACATTCGCTGCGGAGTTGCTCGAGTCGTTGCCTCCCCTGGCTGAAAGGCTTGGCGAGGTGCCATGGCTGACCTCCCTCCTTCACGCCCTGCAAACCATGAAAGAGGCACAGGCAATTGAAAACTTGCGGGAAGAAGCGCGTTTGGGTCAATGGCCTATGCCGTGGCTGGAACTTCAATCGCTCCACCTGGAGGTGCCTGAGTCTTATCGCGACCAAGTTCGGTTGGATGCCCAACAAAAAGCCTGCCTGGAAGAGTATTATCAAGCTCTGAAAGCCTCCCGGCAGCCTGCCTTAGCTCTAAAAAAGATTCGCCAGCTTCTACCGGCTTTCCACCAGGCATACACCGACCTGGCAACCGCCTTTGCCACCCTATTTTCACAACTCCACGGTGAAGCTCCCTTGCCGGCAGTCGAACTTTTCCCTCAGGAAGACCAGGCGCAAGTTGAGCAAGTCAGAGAAATGTTGGAGACTGTCCGAAGATGGAAGCAGCATATCCGCTCAGGCAGCCCGGCGAAATTCAACTTCCCTGCAGCATTATCCCGCCAGTGGGACATCCTGGCTGAAACCCAAGGTCAGGATGAAATCTGGCGAGACCAGATTCTGCCCCGGCTAACCGAAATTAGACAGAAACGCTGGGAGGAATTCCCTGTCGACTTAGCCGTTGGTAGCGCAGGCGACCCGTTCGCAGTTGCCCGCACGGCTCTGGCTAAGCTGCAATCAGACTGGAAACGCATCCCTGAACAAGGTTTATACCGCGAGCTGATCGAGGAAATGATCTATCAGTTCGACACGGCTCAGTCGCACTTTTTCAAGTTCTGGCAGTCCTTACAGCGCAGCGGCAATGTAGTAACGAGCTGGTTGTGCGGAAATTACCAGGCGATCTTCAGCGAGATCAACCAAAACCTGCTCCAGATCTGCCGAAAATTACGCAACGTGGAACTGGCATACAACGTCGTAAACCTGCCTGAGATGGCCCGCACGCGGGTAGCGCAAAACAGCGCTGGGGATCTGATGTTCACCCTGGTGCAACTCGACGAGCAGATCATGCCGCCATCGCGTAAGCTTTCGATCTTCCGAAGTTGGCAGCAGCAATTCCTTGAATTGCTCAAAAAGGGCGACCGCAAGCAGATCGTCGAAAGCATCCAAACGATTGAGGCCATCCATCCTTTGCTGCCCTGGTTTGATGAGCTTGTACGAAGGGATGCTGATTACTTCGATTTGCCGAAAAGCCATCAATGGTAGAATAGCGGATTATGCACGAAACAATTCTTGATTCTCAGAGCGGCTTGTATCTGGCTGAGCCGCTTGATACCTGGCTGACAGCTGCCCAACAGGATTTTGCTATTCCTGAAGCTGGCGGTTCGAGTGCGCGCGTCTTTTTATTGAAGAACGCGTTGGGGAAAACCGGCTTTGGACCTGACCCTGCCTTCAAAGTGATGCGGCATGACAAAATTGCCTATGCAAAGCCGTTATTCCTTGAAGAATTCAATATTCTCGCCGGGCTGCACGGCTTGGACGGGCTGACACCCATGCTGCAGGCGGGATACCTGAAACCTGCCCCGGGCACAGTTTGGCCGCCAGAAGTTGCGCCACTCTCCAAGATTTTGGAGAAACAAGGCAATGCTTCCTCAATCCACGGCACGCTGGCGCTCTTTGACCTGGACGAAATCCAGGATGTGATTGACCAATTTGAGGAACGTCTTCAGGATGGATGGCTGGCATTTTTGATCCTCGAGCGCCGCTGGGAAGACAACCTTTATCTGCTTTGTGACGCAGGCTACACGCGCGGAAATTTCGTGCGCAACCTGAGCATGAAACAAGTGCTGGATATCTCCATCCAAATCTGCAGCATGCTGGAGCAAGCACACGCGAAAGGCGCAATCTACTTAGACCACAAATTACTTCACTATTATTGGAACGAATATCGCCAAAAAGTGATCATGCTGGACTGGAACATCGGGCACTGGCTTCCTGAAACCTTCTCGCCTGAGATGCAGCACTCAGACCTGGTGCAGTTCAGCTCCCGTGCCCTGCATCATATCTTCACGGGCAGGCAGGCTCCGGGCTCTGTGGCAGTGGGTCCCAACCGACCCGAAGATATCGCCAATGCGCCAAGCCGCTACAAAGCTTCTTATTCGTTCGATGTCCAGAATCGGTTAAACGCCGATGAGATGAGCTTTCTCGAGAGCGCCCTGGACGGACGCTTTCAGACCCCCACAGAAATGAAAGAGAAGCTCCAGTTTTTATATAACAAAAGGCAATAGCCCCTGGCTATGCTTTGACCTGAAAGGACCTCAATGATTAACGATCTCATTGAAAAGGCACGCAGTGTTTTATCAAACCCATCTCCCAGTGATGATGCGCTTTCGCAGGTGGAAAACGAACTCTCAACCTTTTTGGAAGCACATGCTACCAACCGCTTGGGTGACGAAATCAGCGTGGACGAGTTGGAAGAAGCCAACAGGCTGCTGCGTGAAGTCCGGCGCGAGAGATCCCGCCGGCAAGCCGGACAGCCGACCCCAGCCACTGAAGAGCCCCCATCCACCCCTTCCACTCCAGCAAGCGATGCTGAATCGATTTTCCAAACCACAACTCCTCCGCAGGCGGCAAAAAATGCGGACATTCCGCCTCTGACCCGAACCAATCTGGGGGAGGAACTCAATTCCGGCATCGATAACGATCCCCTAAGGCGCTTCTTCCAATCCGCGCATGACCCTGAAGCGGAGCGCATGATGGATGAGGCAGAAGAGGCGTTCTACAAAGGCAATTACCAGGCTGCCATCCCCCTGTATGAAAAAGTCATACAAATGGAACCAGGCTGGACGCGTGCCCAGGAACATCACAGCGAAGCCGAGGAGTACCTGCGCTCAGGTAACATCCCCTCCGTGGCGCTGCCCCCAGAAGCTGGTAAAGCTTACGGTAAAGCCCAAAGCGCCGCACGCGTTTTTCGCTACAAAGTGGCACTCGATTACCTCGATGAAGCGTTTGAGCACCTGCAGGAAGCCGGCATTAAGCGCTGGCGTGAAGGTGAAGAACTGCGGCACGACCTTGAAAACCAGATGCAAGCCTATGATGTCTACAAAGAAGGCTTGAACCTGCTTTCCCAGGGGGACCTCGTGGGCGCCCTTGGCAAAATACAAACGGCAGCCAGCGCTGTAGCCATCCCCGAATACATCGATAAAGCCAACGAAGTCCGCCAGGACATTGGCATGCTTAACGACGTCAGCGACACAGTCAGCCTGAGTGGCAAGATCCCACCCGCAAAATTAGCGGATGCCCGCACCAAACTGGAACGAATCCGCATGAAATACGGAGAGATAGACCAGCTCAGCCGCCTGCGCAACCGGCTCGACCTTTTGATCCCAGCCACCATTCAAAATCTGCTTGAAAACACGCAGCGGCTTAAGCAGGAAGCATCCGAAGCCCCGACCGCAGCGCTCGCACGCCAAAAGGTGGATGCTGCCCGTGAAAATCTGGATTTGCTGCGCCAGCTGGATGCCTATGACTCGCAGAGCCTCTCGCTCGAGAATGAAATCAGTACGCTCGAGACGGAGATCCAGGCGAACGAAGATGCCATGACGCGTGCGGAAGAAGCGCTAAAGACTGGCAATAAGTTCTTCGCGCTTGACGCCCTCAAAATCAGCGCCAAACCACGCAAGCGTTTCCCCCAGGATCCAAAGATAATCGAGTTAAAGCGCGGCTTCCTGCCGACTTACATCATCGGTGGCTTGTCAGCTATCATTGCCCTGATTGTGATCGGATTGCTGATCTCTGTAGCATTCAGAGGCATTTCCAGTGCGGTCTACGAACGAAACCTGGCGCGAACTCCAACCGTCACGTCTACTCCAACCATCACGTTGACGCCAACCATTACGCCAACTCCCACCGTCACCCCCACCCCAACGCCGGATTATTCCCCCACGCCTACCTACACGGTTACACCAACACCGGTTGTGGTGGTTCAAACCCTGAGGGAAGTGTGGGCGCGCAGTGACTGCTATGACAATTTCCGCGCCACTGGAAGCATCCCAGCCGGGACGACTTTGACTCTGCTTCCCATGGCTGAACGACGCTTCGACAACTTCAACCGGGAATGCGTCCTGGTTGAGTACCGAAGTGGTGACTATGCCATTCTTGGGTATGTTCTCATGGCGGACGTAACAACTGTTGAACCTTGAGCCTGGCAACACTGAGATAACGTTCCCTGTCAAAGTGACAGGGAACGTTTATAATCATTGGTTACGTTGGAGAGTCAATGGATACGCTTGAGGAAAAGTATCAACAGAGTTTAGACTGGATTTATAGCTGGGTCGACTTCAGCATGAAGCGCCATGTGGATGACACGCACCGCTTTTTTAAGCTGGACCGGATGAACAAACTGATGGACCTGCTCGGAAATCCACATCAAAGCTTTCCATCTGTGCATGTTGCCGGCACGAAAGGCAAGGGCTCGACCTCCGCTTTTATCGCCTCAGCTGTGCAAGCCGCAGGTTACAAGGTTGGGCTGTACACCTCGCCGCACCTGGTCGAATTCCAGGAACGCATCACCATCAATGGTCAATGGATCAGCAAAGAAGATCTGGTCGCTTTCACTGATGAACTGCGCCCTCTGACGGAGGTTGTAAAGGACGCCACCACCTTCGAATTAACCACTGCCCTGGCATTCTTATACTTTAAGCAGCAAAAAGTTGATCTGGCAGTGCTGGAGGTTGGGTTGGGCGGCAGGTTGGACGCAACAAATGTGGTTGACCCGATTGTCTCGGTCATCACACCTATTTCCTACGATCACATGGCAGTCCTGGGCAACACCTTGACCGAAATCGCCTATGAAAAAGGCGGGATCATTAAGCCCGGCAGACCGGTCGTGATTGCACCCCAGCATGAAGAGGCCATGGCAGAGCTTGTTAAACTGGCAACTGAGAGAAAAGCCCCTTACACCCAGGTGGAAAATGCCTTTTCCTATCATGAGGTCTCGCATTCTCTTGCCAATCAAAAAATTCAAGTGCTTCGAACGGATAACCCCAGTGCGAGAGACCCTGAAAGTCTGGCTCACGAGGAGCTGAATCTGAGCCTGCCCTTGTTAGGTCGGCATCAGATGGATAATGCTGTGACTGCATTAGCAGCCCTGGATGAAATAAAACGGGCAGGCTTTAAGCTTAATCGCCGCGCAGTGCAGCGTGGGTTCAGGCAGGTAGTCTGGCCGGCGCGTTTTGAGCTGCTGCGCCGTAAACCACCGCTCGTGATTGATTCTGCGCATAACGGTGATTCTATGCAGCGGCTGGTCGAAACGCTCGACGAATATTTCCCCGGTAAGGAGTTCATCCTGATATTTGGAGCCTCCGCCGACAAAGAAATTGACGCGATGCTCAAATTCATTGTTCCGCGCGTTGAAATGGTGATTGCAAGCCAATCCATACACCCGCGGGCAGCCGACGCAGAAGAATTAAAAAATCTAATTGAGCCTTACGGTAAACCCGTGATGGCTCTTCACCGCATGGAAGAAGCCCTGCCCGAAGCTTTAAAGCTGGCGGGCAAGCAAAAAGGTATCATCGTAACCGGCAGTATCTTTATTGCTGCTGCCGCGAGAGTTGTCTGGTCAGAAATTAACGCCCAACAACTACAACTACATCAAGAAACACAGGACTGAATATGCCCAGAGATAATTTTTCGCAAGACCCTGATTTTTCCAGGTCATTCAACCCACCTGACCTGAGTGGATTAGACGCACTCAATTTCGTCAGAAACCGTAAGCCGGATAAGCAAGGCAAGTTTGAAGCGGAAGTCATTTTCCGCAACGAAGGCATAGTCTTGCCTGAATCGATGACCGCCGTAAACGTCAGGAAGGACTCACCCATCCTGGAAGTCATTCGCCAGGCTTCTGAAAATTATGAGACGATCATCATGGCTTTTACTGAGGATGAAAATCTTTATTCACCCGAGGATTATTACCCGATTGCCTTGGAGTGTGCGGTGGGAAATCCGGTCTTTGCGGATGCAAATAACGTCATTTTCCTCTTCCAGGCACACAGGCGCGTCAAAATTTTGAACCTCTGGTTCGACCCGGATGATGTTTTACATGGGACCGTGGAGGTAGTGAAAGAAAAGACCAGCCAGGCCAAGACCACCCTCGCTTTGCATCGTAGTGTGCAGAAGGCAGTGGAGTCGTGGCAATACCTGAGCGGCACCTCCACCCCCGACCTGGTCAGTTTGGTGAGTGATATCAGGCAATCTGGTGTGCTTGCGGACGCAATTGCTACAGGTGTTGATTTCAACGACGCACAGCGCCTGGAAATCCTGCAAGAAACAGACGGTGTGGAACGGTTGCGTAGAGTGTATTCCATGCTGATCCAGGAGAATGAATTGATCGAACTCGAGAACTCGATCCAGGACCAGGTGCAAAGCGAAATGGATCGGTCCCAAAGGGAAGCCTTCCTGCGGGAGAAGATTTCAAAGTTCCAGAAGGAACTGGATGACGGACGCTCAGCCGACCCGGAGATCAGAGCTCTGGAAGAGAAACTTGCCACACTGGACCTTCCGCCAGAAGTGCGCGAAGTTGCTGACCGTGAACTCAGCCGGCTGGAGTCCATGCCTTTGTTCTCTCCCGAAACAGGAATGCTCGCCGCCTATTTGCGCTGGCTGACAGACCTGCCCTGGACAGAGAGTACCGTCGATAACCTGGACCTTAAGCGTGCGCGCGAAGTGCTGGACCGTAACCATTATGGTTTAAAACGTGCCAAAGACCGCGTGCTTGAATTCCTGGCTGTGAGAAGCCTGAACCCCAAGAAAGACCGCCAGCCAATTCTTTGTTTTGTTGGTCCCCCAGGAACCGGGAAAACCTCCATGGGTAAATCCATTGCTGAGGTTATGGACCGTAGATTCATTCGCCTTTCGCTGGGCGGTGTGCATGACGAAGCCGAAATTCGCGGGCACCGCAGAACCTACCTCGGCGCATTACCGGGGCGCATCCTGCAGACCATGGCAAAAGCGAAAGTTGTAAACCCTCTTTTCATGCTGGATGAGATCGACAAGCTCAATGCTGATTTTCAAGGTGACCCTGCTGCAGCTCTCCTGGAAGTGCTCGATCCGGAGCAAAACTTTAATTTTTTGGACCACTATCTCGAAGTACCTTATGACCTCTCGAAAGTGTTCTTCATCACTACCGCCAACACCGTTGCATCCATTCCGCCGGCTTTACTGGATCGCATGGAAGTAATCGAATTCCCGGGCTATATCGAGGAAGAAAAATTGACCATCGCCCGTCAGTTCCTGATTCCTGAGCAACTGCTGGAAAATGGACTGGATGAAGAGCAGATCACCATCTCGGATGATGCTTTACGGCTGATCATCACTGGTTATACCTATGAAGCTGGAGTCAGGAACTTCGAGCGCCAGATTGGAAGCGTGCTGCGCAAACTGGCAACACGCAAGGCTGAAGGAGAACCCTTTGAACACAACGTGGATCCGGATCTCGTTCAGAAGCTGCTTGGTCCGGTTGAATTTTTCCCGATGACCGCTGAAGCAAAAGATGAAATCGGAATGGCAACTGCGATTGCCTGGACGGAGAACGGCGGCGAGATTATGCCTATTGAGGTGCTGGTTGTCAGTGGAAAAGGTAACCTGCAGATTACCGGTCAGATTGGCGACATTATGCAGGAGTCTGCCCAGGCAGCTCTAAGTTACCTGAAGTCTAAAGAAGCCGCTTTCAAAATCCCGGAGGACTTTTTTGAGGATGTGGACATCCACATCCACGTTCCGGAAGGATCCATTCCCAAGGATGGACCCAGCGCGGGTATCACCCTGGCAACCGCCCTCACTTCTGCCGTGTTGTGTATGCCCGTCAAACACGAAGTGGCGATGACAGGCGAGATCACTTTACGTGGTCGGGTTTTGCCAATTGGCGGCGTGCGGGAAAAGGTCCTTGCTGCCAACCGCGCCGGCATCAAAACCGTCCTTCTGCCTGCTCGCAATGAAAAAGATCTAATCGACGTTCCCCAGCAAGCGCTGGATCAAATGAACATCGTTTTTGTTGAGCACATGGATGACGTCCTGGCGCAAGCCTTTGATGGGGAACTAACCTTCAGACGCGCTCCGAAGCCGCGGAGTTCAGGGAAAAAGAAAGGCACTTCCAAAAAAGAGGATGTGCCGTCTGATAACTTGGAAATCTAAGGTTTACTTGCGGTCTTCAGATTCAGGTTGAAGGCTCTTGATTCCGTTTTCAACCTGCTGAAGGATCTTCTTTAGCTCTCTTTCGAGCCCACTGAGAGTTTCCACAACGTACCTGTCAGCTTCTTGTTGGGTTTGGATTGAGTCCTTGCGAGCCTGCTCAATAAGCTGCTCAACTTTGACTTGGGCAGCTTGATAGACTTCGGATTTTTCAACCATCTTTTCGCTTTTTTCGCGCGCCAAAGCGACGGTGCGATTAGCTTCTTCCTGCGCCTGCGCCAGGATACGATCCTTTTGGGCAATCACCTGCTGGGCTTTCTTAATTTCGTCGGGAATGGAAATGCGCATCTGGTCGATGATGTCCATAAAAGAATTTTCATCCACCACAACATTGCGTGAAAGCGGAATCGGTTTACTGTTGTTGAAAAGTTCTTCGAGGCGATCGACAAGATGTAAAATATCCATGTTTTGTCTCCATAATACTTGTTGATACTCTTTAAGTTTATCACTAATCAGACAAATCTAAATCGCTG
>WOZA01000097.1:26802-54076 GCA_011620505.1 Anaerolineaceae bacterium | reverse complement strand
TCGCATCTCGGCGGCAAGCTCGTCCTGCAGACACATCGTTTCTTTGGCTCGAGTGAAGCGGTCTTCGCCGGCACGCGCGGTATCGACATCGCCAAAAAACTCGAGGCCACCGTTCGTCAGCACGCCTCGGTGGAAATCTGGGAGAGAAGCACAGCCGTAGGGGTTTTTGAGGACAAATCTATCGGTGTATTTAAAAACAATGAAGTTTATGTTCTGGTTTACCCAAAAATGCTGCTCATAGCAACTGGCGCGCGTGAAAAAAGCCTGGCTTTTCCTGGCAACACCCTGCCCGGCATTTATGGCGCAGGCGCGTTTCAGACGCTTGTGAACCGGGACCTGGTGCGCCCTTGCGAGAATCTTTTCATCATCGGCGGTGGTAATGTGGGCCTTATCGCCGGATATCATGCGATTCAGGCTGGAATTCATGTATCTGGTTTGGTGGAAGCCGCTCCCGAATGCGGTGGCTATAAAGTACATAAAGACAAATTAATTCGGTCCGGGGTTCCAGTCTACACATCCCATACAGTTATTGAAGCCCTGGGGAAGGATCATGTCGAAAAAGTTGTCATAGCCAGGGTGGATAAGGAATTTAGACCCATTCCAGGCACTGAGAAGCAATACGATTGCGATACGGTTCTGATCGCAGTTGGACTTGACCCGGTGAATGAGTTTACCAGGCAAGCGGAACTCGTGGGCTTGCCGGTTTTTTCAGCTGGTGATGCCAAAGAAATCGCTGAAGCTTCAGCTGCGATCTTCTCTGGCAAAATTTCAGGACGCGAAATAGCCGGATTTTTGCGGAAGCTTTCGGGTGAAATCCCCGCTGAATGGGCTTCAATTGAAGAAATCCTAAAATCCCGCCCGGGAGAGATCTTTGAGCCAAACTTACCCGAGCTTGAAGAAGGGGTATTTCCAATTATGCACTGCACTCAGGAAATCCCCTGCGATCCCTGTTCAACGGTCTGCCCGAGGCATCTAATCCACGTGGATCCGGCAGACATACGCCACCTCCCGGAAGTGGATTACTTCGCTGAAAAAGGCTGCATTGCTTGCGGGCGTTGCGTGGCAGTTTGCCCTGGCCTGGCGGTCACGCTGGTCGATTATCGCAATAATAATCAAAACCCACTGGTGACTCTGCCCTTTGAACAGGATCCATTGAGCGTTGCTGTAGGCGGTGAAATTGAATTAACAAGCACGGAGGGAATGTCGCTGGGCAAGGCAACCATCAAGACAATCAAGAAAATAAAAGGCTATGCGAATGGCACCTCCCTGCTTACCGTGGAAGTCCCGCGTGGGATTGCCAAATTAGTATCCGGTTTGCGGATTATAGAGACCACTGAACCTACTCCCTTTGAATTTGAGACGGAACATCCCGAAAATCTCGCCGATGAGGCCTATATCTGCCGCTGCGAGAGGGTTAAGGCTGGTGAAATTCGGGCGTTGATACGCAGTGGTGTGCGGGATATCAATCAAATCAAAGCCGTCACTAAAGCCAGCATGGGCGCTTGCGGTGGAAAAACATGCCTGAACATGATCAAGCGCATGTATCTCGCAGAAGGGATTCCACTTTCAGAGGTCACAGAAACGCCTGTAAGGCCGGTTTTCATCGAAATGCCTGTCAGGGTTTTGGCGAATTTGCCTAATGAAGGAGACCGCCAATGAGCCTACAACCGACCTATGATGTCATTATCGCAGGTGCCGGCTCAATCGGCACGCCCACGGCTTTCTTTCTCGCTCAAGCAGGATTGAAAGTTTTGGTGCTCGACTCTCGCCCCAGTAACGGTCAGGGCTCCAACAAACACGCCATCGGCGGCATCCGTGCCACCCATTCGGACCCCGCGAAGATCCTGCTATGTTCCAACTCTATTGATATCTTCTCGCACTGGCAGGCTGAACACGGGCAGGATATTGAGTGGAAGGCTGGCGGGTACAGCTTTGTTGCCTACGACGATGCCACCGAAAAGACGCTGAAAGACCTGCTCGATATGCAGCGCAACCTCGGACTCAACATTAGCTGGCTTGATCGCCAGGCTTTCCTGGAGCTCGTACCAGACATCAATCCAAGAGATTTGCATGGTGGGACATACTCTCCAGAAGATGGTTCTGCTTCGCCGCTCAAGGCTTCATTTGCTTTTTACCAGGAAGCGGTGAGGTATGGCGCGGTTTTTCAATTCAATGAGGTTGTTGCCAGCATTGATACAGTAGCCAATAAAGTACGATCAGTGACCACCAATAAGGGTCACTATTCCACCAATTGCTTCATCAATGCAGCGGGGTCCTGGTCTGCAGAAATTGGTCGGTTGGTCGGGCTTGATCTTCCTGTAAAACCTGATGCGCACGAAGCCGGCATAACTGAAGCCGTACAGCCTATGTTTAACCCAATGATCGTGGATATCCGATCCAGACCGGGCTCGAGCAACTTCTATTTTTACCAGCACCCGAGCGGCAAGATCATTTTCTGTGTCACTCCCAACCCGCAGATCTGGGGGTATCTGGACCGGGATACCAGCGCTTTCCTGCCTCTTGCCAGTAAACGTTTGATTGAAACCATGCCAAAGCTGGCTAACTTACGGGTCAGGCGCACATGGCGCGGCACTTACCCAATGACTCCAGATGGCAACCCGATCTTGGGAGAAGTGGAAGGAATTGAAGGCTTCCTGCTTGCTACCGGCGCTTGCGGTCAGGGTTTCATGCTGGGACCTGGCGTCGGACAACTCCTTACTCATTTGGTCCAGGGCGCCTTGACTGAGCAGGAGCGGCAATGCCTTGATAGTATGCGGTTGAACAGAGACTGGACAAGCATGGAAAAGCTTAAGTAAGCTTTGGATTGTGGCTTACAATTAGCTTTGGTATGGATAAAGATCAATTTATCAATAAGCTACCCAAGAGCTACTCCGCAGCTGAACGTGAGCTCATTCAAAAAGCTTATAGCTTCGCAGAGGAAGCGCATGCCGGTCAGACGCGTGCAAACGGTCTGCCGTACTTCACGCATTGTCTTGGCGTAGCTAATATCCTGCTTGAGCTCGAAGCCTCACCCAATATCGTGGCAGCAGGCTTACTCCATGATGTTTTAATGGACACGCCAACCACAGTTGAACAGTTGCGGAAAGAGTTTGGGCGGACAATCACGGGATTTGTTGAGGATGTCACCCGCATCACAGCTCTTCCTCAGCTTTCCCGCGCAGACCAACATCCCCCTGAGCGCACTCCCCTGCCCCCCTCCACACCACTTTCTGAATTGAAATTATCAGACGACCTGGCTGAGACTCTGCGAAAAATGCTACTGGCAATCGGCGACGATATCCGCGTGGTGGTCATCAAATTGGCTGACCGCCTGCACAACATGCGGACCTTAAGCTCATTGCCAGTGGACCGACAGCGCATTATTGGTCAGGAAACCCTTGATATCTTTGCGCCTCTGGCGAATCGCCTTGGCATCTGGCAATTTAAGTGGGAGCTGGAAGATCTTGGCTTTATGTACACCAATCCTGAGAAGTACAAAGAAATCGCCGACCAACTCACTCTGCGTCGGGCAAAACGCCTCGAGGAGATCGAGCACATAGTGGCAGATTTACAGGAACTTTGCGCTAAGGCAGATGTCAAAGCGACCATTTCCGGCCGCCCCAAGCATATCTATTCGATATACCGCAAGATGCAGAGAAAGAACAAAAATTTTGACTCGATCCGTGACTTGCGGGCAGTGCGGGCAATTGTCGATGATGTTGAGACGTGCTATAAAGTGCTTGGCATCATTCATATGCATTTCCAGCCAATTCCCGGCGAATTTGACGATTACATCGCAGCCAAAAAACCCAATAACTACCAATCTCTGCACACTGCGGTGATCTATAGTGACGGAAAACCGCTCGAAGTTCAGATCCGTACCTGGGAGATGCACCAAAATGCCGAATATGGTATTGCGGCTCATTGGCGTTACAAGGAAAATGAGGCTGCTCTTTCGAGTGATTACGAACAAAAAGTACAATCTATGCGCAACTTGCTTGCATGGTCCCAGGAGGTTGACGATAGTCAGACCTTAATTGAAGGGCTGAAGTCGGACATTTTCCGCGATCGGGTTTACGTCTTCACACCCAAGGGCGATGTCATTGACCTCCCAAGTGGGTCTACTCCAATTGATTTCGCCTATCAGGTTCACACCGATATTGGTCACCGATGCCGTGGCGCACGAGTCAATGGCAAACTTGTCACGCTTGACTACACGTTGCATACAGGAGATCAGGTTGAAATTCTGACAGTGAATCGTGGAGGTCCAAGCCTCGATTGGTTGAACCCTAACCTCGGGTTGGTAAAGTCCGCCCGATCACGCGCAAAAATTAAGCAGTGGTTCAAGCAACAAGCCCGCGAACAGAACCTTGAGCACGGCAAACTCCTCGTCGAAAAGGAATTTAAACGGCTTGGTCTAACCGGCATTGACCTGAATGATTATGTCGCCAGCTTCAATGTGCGCTCTCTCGAAGACCTTTACGTGGGTATTGGCAGCGGTGATATCCCCATGGGAAAGCTTATCACCCGCATCGAAGAACTCAGTAAGCCAAGTCTCGCTGAAATTGAAGAACTGATACCCGAAGCGCCTCGCAGCAGTGGTGACAGCGCTTCCGTAATGGTCGCCGGCCTTTCAGGAATGGCAACCAACTTTGCCCACTGCTGCAACCCAATGCCTGGCGATGAAATCATCGGTTATATCACCCGGGGACGTGGTGTCACCATTCATCGCTCCGACTGCCCGAATGCTCTGCGTGTTCGCGATACTGAACGCTTGATCAAAGTTGATTGGGGCAGTGCGGCGCAAACCTTCCCGGTTCCCTTGCAGATCACATCCTATGATCGTCAGGGATTAATGGCAGATATTTCCGCTGTGCTTTCCAGCGAACCTGTTCGCTTGGTGGACCTCTCGTTGAGTACCAAGCAGCATATTGTGAAGGTAAACCTTACTGTTGAGATTGCGGACATCTCCCAGTTAAGCCGGTTGCTGGCCAGACTTGAGAATATTCCGAACGTTATCGAAGCTATTCGGATCAGACCAGGATAACAGGCTTGCTATTCTTTACGGTTTATGTTTACTAAGGTAAAATGCCTGCGAAAATAACTATTTTTTTACGGAGTTTATGAAAATGCCACGAATTCGCTGCCACTATCTGGATTGCATTTTTTTGGATGAGCGTTATTGCACCGCAGCAGCTATTGAGATTAATCCCGATGCAGGCTGCTTAACGTATTCCCCCAACGAGGAGGATCATGCAGGTTCAAGTTGGCAAGACGAAGAATTGGATGATTGGGACGAAATGGGCGAGGAAGATGAACACGAAGATCTCTGGGCGGTCGAGGATGAAGAAGACGAGGACGAAGACGACGACCTGGCTGATGAGAACGAAGACTATTAGTCCCGCTTGTTTGTGCTGCGCAGCACGTCTGCGCGAAATGGAGTTACTATGGTAGACTTGGTACCAGCAATTGCTTTGAACGTCTTCATCGAACCTTACTTCCGTAAGGAGATCTTACAGAAATTGTTCGAAAATCTCGACAAGCTCCCTGATGAGATACGCCGTGAACTGGTTACGCAAGTCAAAGAGCATGTAAGGATCAGCGGATTTCGCAACCCGATGGTTGCTCCGCGTGCTCTGCTTATTCGGGACGCTGAAACTGTTTTCGAAAAAGATGCTAAGTTTAGTTTGATCTGCCTCAAAGGCTGGCAGTCCTTGTATTCCGAGTGGCATGATATCCTGGAAAAGAACCTTAGGGATCTTGGATTCTCCATTTCTGAATCTGCTGCTTCAGGTTATCCTGACCCTATGAACACCTTTCTTGAAGGTTGGCCTGAGGGAATTGACTTTGACACACTTTATGAAAAAATTACAGCTCAAGTTGATGGTTTCCCTTTGAGTAAAGATGAGACCGCTCTTTTGAGCGTCCTACTGACAGGCTATCTGCCTTAGAAGAGAGAGATCATGGACGAAAAAACAGGAAAAACAACCATTGCTCCGAGCGTCTTGCATACCATTGTCAAATTGACCACCCTGGCAACCCCCGGAGTTAGCCGGCTAAGCAGCCGTGAAGGTCTCGGCAATGTGCCTGAAGACGGTGTAAGAGTAGTGGTTAAGGACGATTCGATTGAAGTCGAAATCTACATCATTCCCGGTAGTGAAGAGAATGTCCGCCTTGTGGCACAGGAAGTTCAAAAGAGAGTCGCGCGTGCAATAACAGAAATGGTTGGCATGGAAGTTGCTCGTATAGACGTACATATAACCGACGTCGATTTAGAAGCGTAGATGCAATGAAATCAAGAACCGAGGCGCGCATTTGTGCCCTCCAATCCCTTTATGAGCTCGACCTCACCGATCATTTGCTTGGTGAGGTCGTTGCTGACAGGGTCAATGCAATGGGCCTGGATGAGACTCAATACGAATTTGCGCGTATGCTGACGGCGGGGGTGCGTGAGTTTGCAGATAGATTGGACGCACTCATCGCCGAACATGCCCCGGAATGGCCCCTGGATCAGGTGGCAGTGATTGATCGCAACATTTTGAGGCTTGCTTTATGGGAAGTCGCTGTTTACCGAAAGACACCTCTGAAAGTTGGAATTAATGAGGCCGTAGAGCTCGCCAAAGCCTTTGGAACGGATAGCTCCGCTCGCTTCGTGAATGGTGTTTTAGGAAGCCTTGCAGATAACATCGAGACAATAATCCAGACCCTAAACAAGTAGCAGGTTGTTATGCCATCGACAATAAATCAAACAACCCTCCGAATGATCTTGAGTTTGTTGGTGGTGAGTTTTCTTTTTGGATGCGCAATCCGCATCGATCCTGCCGACAAACCACTTCCCACAAAAAGCCCTGAAATTCCAGGAGACGTAACTACCCCAAATTTGATCCCGCAGGAATTTTCTGTGGAATTGCGCATACCTGCTTCAGCAGATACCCAGTTGGCGGTAGATGTTCTTGATGAAGTCAGTGGGATGCTCTATAACATAGAGCGATTTCCGCTTTTACGTCAGCCAGATGGAAAATTCCTGGGAACATTGATGCTTCCCGAGAACGCCACCTTGCGCTATCGCTACGTGATGACTGCCCCATTGGAGGTTGCAGAGCAAAAGGCCGATGGCACGCCGGTGGGATACCGTATCGCCTTTGTGCAGAAAAACGCGGTAATCAAGGACTTTGTTTCAGGGTGGCCAAACGCGTCTTATACCGGAGAAACCGCTGACCTGAATGGCATCGTGCATGACAGCAAGAGCAATCAACCACTTCCGGATGTGCTGATCAACATCGCTGGGTATCAAACCTTCACGGATATGACCGGACGATTTGTGCTCAATGACCTGCCGACTGGGGTTCACATCCTCAGTGCGGTTTCAATCGATGGCAGCCATGTGACCTTCCAGCAGCAGGCCAACCTCGTGGCTGATCTTTCTACGCCTGCAGTGATCCAAATGACCCCACTCCCGCAGATAAAGGTCACTTTGAGCTTGGAACCTCCGAAAGAAGCGATTGGTGCCCCTGTACGTTTAATATGTGACTACGCGCAATGCGGTTTAACTTTTAATGAATATGCTCAAGGTTCCTTTGCTTCTCGTATGCCAATAATGTCGCGCAACGAAGATAGCAGCTACTCCCTCCAGCTCAATCTGTATGCTGGCAGCGTTTTTCGCTATAAGTACACCTTGGGGAATGGGTACATCAATGCTGAGCGTGATCAAGACGGGGCTTTGCTTCTGCGAACAATTACACTTCCGGATCACGACGTGACTATCAAAGATAAAGTGGCAACCTGGCGGATCGATGACCAGAACCCCACGACGATCATTGTTCAAGCTCCGGACTCAACTCCACCCGAGGATAGCGTCAGCATTCAGTTCTACACCAACCATGCCCACCAACCCATCCCCATGTGGCCAATGGACAACAATCAGTGGATGTTTCTTTTCTTTGGCAGTTCCAGCCTGGGTACGGTTACATATCGCTTTGCCAGGAACGACCAGGTGGATCTCTCTGTGGATCCGGTTAGCAGCGCTAATCCCTACCGGGTAGAATTCACCTCTACTGCGCCACAAACAAACCAGATCGAAAGCTGGACTTCGTGGGAAGTTGAAGAAGCGAATTCAATCAATGCGAGTGAAACGCAAACAAGCCGCCTGGTTGGCGTGGAGCTGATGCCTGGTTACCAACCAAGTTTTCTCAGCCGGTACCGCCAGCTTCCAGAAGAGCTAAAAAAGTTTGGGATCAACTGGCTGATACTAACCCCGACCTGGACGGTGGTGGAAAAGAAGGGATTACCTTATCTTGAGTTTGATGCCAATGCCTCTGTCCTGCTGAGTGAATTGGCCGAAATTGTTGCTCTCGCGAAGTCAAGTGGTTTTACTGTCGCCCTTTACCCCCAGATTAACTTTCCTGGTTCCTCCCCACAAAGCTGGTGGGAGAACTCGGAAAAAAGCCAGTTATGGTGGCAGCAATGGTATGCTGAATATGAACGTTTTGTCATGAGTTACAGCCAATTTGCAAACGTTAATGGTATCGATCAGCTCATTCTTGGTGGAAGTGGCGTGGAAGCCAGCCTTCCTGGCGCACTCAAAACCATCGGAGCCAATTTTGGAACCCCAAAGACCGCAGAACAACTTTGGTCCGATCTGCTTGAGAAGGTGAACGCCTACTACACCGGTCAATTGCTGTTTGGCATTCCTGCTGATGATGGAAATCTAATGACTTATAGCTTTTTTGACAAGGTTGATGGTTTCTATCTCACCGTGAGCGATAAGGATTTAGCGCCCTACGCGTACGATCAATATTCTGTGGGAACCTACCTGGATGGTACCGTGTATGCATTTTATGAGACTGTCGGGAAACCTTTCTTTTTTGGAATGAACGCTGCCTCACTGACAAGCAATCAGATAGATAATGAAACCGCATCTGGCTTGTTGATAAGCCCTTTTAACCCGCAATATGGCGCTGGAAATGTCGATCTGGAATCGCAAAATTACTTCTACCAGGTCTACACCTCCGTTTTGGCTCCGCGTGGCTGGGTCAGCGGGATCAGTAGCCGAGGTTTCTTCCCCGTCCTGCAACTGACGGACTTTTCGTCATCGATCTACGGGAAGCCAGCAATGAATTCTTTCATTAGTCTCGCCACACAAAATAACTAAGAGGAAGGTCCATGGAAACACAGCACGAAGCGTTAAGGTCTGAGTTGGAAAAATTAGGGTTAAGTGAAGTAAAGGATGTTCTTTATTATCTTGATAAAGCAGAGTTGATCACCCGGGCAGTTTTGGATGGGGAGGGTGTCCTCACAGATTCTGGCGCGCTGGTAGTGAACACATCTCCTTTCACTGGACGTTCTCCAAACGACAAATACCTGATTGACAATGGCGACCCTGATCTTTGGTATGCCTCCGGTACTGAATCTCTTTCCGAGGAGCAATTCTCTCACTTACGAGCCAAGCTTGTGCAAAAAATGAACACCGAGCGGCTCTATGTTTGCGATGTGTTTGCCGGTGCCGACCCGGAAAACACCGCCCGTGTCAGGGTCATCACAGATCTTGCCTGGCAGAATCTGGCTGCTTCCAATATGTTCATTGAATTAAAATCGGATCAGCCGCACATCGACCCGGATTTCACCATCCTCGTATCTACGCAATTTGCGGCAGATCCACAAAATGATGGTTTACGATCCGCAGCAATGGTGATCCTGAATTTTGATGCCAAACAGGTCCTGATCGGCCATACCCGCTACGCTGGTGAGATTAAGAAATCCGTCTTCACCTTCATGAATTACCTTCTTCCCAAAAAAGGCATTCTGCCCTTGCACTGTTCAGCCAATAAAGGTCAGGATGGCAGTGTGGCGCTCTTTTTTGGCCTCAGTGGCACAGGCAAAACCACCCTTTCTTCTGACCCGGAACGCGCCTTAATTGGGGATGACGAGCATGGCTGGAGCGACAACGGCATATTCAACTTCGAAGGCGGTTGTTATGCCAAGACAATTCGCATTAATCCAAAGTATGAACCCCTGGTCTGGTCCGCTATTAACCGCTTTGGCTGCCTGATTGAAAATGTTCCCTTGGACGAGCATCATCACCCCGATTTTGATTCGAGTGCCATCACCGAAAACACCCGCGCCTCCTACCCGCTGGAATTCATCTCCAATTATGAACCTTCCGGGATGGGTGGACATCCTGATTACATTTTCTTTTTGACTGCGGATGCGTTCGGCGTTATGCCTCCGCTGGCAAAACTCAGCGATGCCCAGGCAATCTATTACTTCCTGAGCGGCTATACTTCCAAATTGGCTGGAACAGAACGCGGCCTTGGCGATAAGCCCCAGGCAACCTTCTCAACTTGTTTTGGCGCGCCATTCCTGCCCCTTAAACCGACGGTATATGCCAATTTGCTTTCAGAAAAATTAGCCAAACACGGCACCCAGGTGTGGCTGCTCAACACTGGTTGGTCCGGTGGCGCCTTTGGCACCGGAAAACGCATCGCCCTTCCATTGACCCGGGCGATGATCTCTGCCGTTCTGGGTGGTGCATTGGATCACGTGAAAACCCACACTCACCCCATTTTTGGGGTTGAAATTCCCGACGAAGTTCCGGGTGTGCCTCAGGAGGTTTTAAACCCCGAGCTTTCCTGGAGCGACCAAAGCGCCTATGAAGACGAAGCAGCCTCACTGGCACAAAAATTCACTCAAAATTTTGAAAAGTATCGTGAATCGGTATCCTGGGAAGTAATGGAAGCAGGACCTCGGGTTCACCAAACAAAATAGTTTAATGGAGATCTGATGGATAAATTTGTAATCACCGGGGGACGACCATTGCATGGCACGATGCAGCCTTCTGGCAACAAGAATGCTGCCTTACCAATGATGGCAGCCTGTCTTCTTACGGAAGAGCCTGTCATTCTGCACAACATGCCTAACATCATAGACACGCAAACGATGCGCAAGCTTCTTGAGAGCCTGGGCGTGGAAGTTGAAATGTTGGAAAATGCCTCTTCCTGGCGGTTGCAGGCGAAGAACATCTGCCCGTCAGATTTGGACCCTGACCTGTGCCATCAGATTCGTGCCTCCATCCTCCTGGCTGGTCCGATGATCGCTCGTTTTGGCGACCTTGTTCTGCCTCCTCCAGGAGGGGACGTCATCGGTCGCCGCCGGGTGGATACGCATATCCTCGCCCTGGAAAAGCTTGGGGCAAAGTTTAAGTTCAACGGCGTGTTTGATTTCAAGTCCGAAAGGCTTCAAGGAGCGGATATCCTTCTCGATGAAGCCAGTGTGACTGCGACCGAAAACACGATTATGGCGGCTGTCCTTGCCAATGGTACGACTACTATTCGTAACGCCGCCTCTGAGCCCCATATCCAGGAACTATGTAAATTGTTGAATGCAATGGGCGCAGGTGTGCAAAACATCGGCTCTAACACACTGGTCATCGAGGGAAAGGAACGCCTGCATGGCGCCGAGTTCACCATCGGACCTGACTACCTGGAAGTGATCAGTTTCGTTGGTGCCGCGGTTGTGACCCATGGAGAAATCCGCATTAAAAATGCAGGTGTTGAACATCTCTCAATGATTCAAATGGTTCTGAAACGGCTCGGGGTCGATATGACATTCGTCGGAGACGACATCCTTGTTGGCGCCAATCAGCGCCTGGTGATTAAACCCGATCTGGGCAACGCAATCCCGGAGATCAGTGTCATGCCTTGGCCCGCCTTCCCCACTGACCTGATGAGTATCGCCATCGTGATTGCCACCCAGTCCACCGGGACTATCCTCTTTCATGATTGGATGTATCCCAGCCGCATGTTCTTTACCGACAAATTGGTCTCAATGGGAGCGCAGATTGTTTTGTGCGATCCTCATCGCTGTATTGTCAATGGACCAACCCGCTTGAATGCTGAAAAACTGGATAGCCCGGATATTCGGGCTGGTATCGCGCTGGTGCTTGCTGCTCTTTCAGCAAACGGCACATCGACTATCCGCAATGTTGCCCAAATTGACCGAGGTTATGAACGTATTGACGATAAGCTTCGGGGGCTCGGAGCAGAAATTATCCGAGACAACGCGTAATTGAGACACAGATTGAACCGTTTTAGTCTGCTATTCTTTCTTAGCAGGCTGTGCGGTTTTCTTGACAGCAGACCGGGAAGTAGTATTATCCCTTCTGCTTAATTTGGTGGAGAAAGAATATAAAATGAAAACGACACCGGTTACCACCGGTTTTAACGATGTAAAACATAAACTGACCACTGATCAGCTTTTTGAATCCCTGGGAACGGGGTTACAAGGGCTCACAAACCAGGAAGCGGCTGACCGCCTGTCCCAATATGGGAAGAACTCGCTTCAGGTAGTTAAGGGCACACCACTTTACCAGAAATTCCTGGCGCAATTTACGCATGTGATGGCAATCATGCTTTGGATTGCGGGCATCGGCGCCTTCATTGCTCGTATGCCTCAGTTAGGTATAGCTGTGTGGTCAGTCAATATTATTAATGGCGCTTTCAGCTTCTGGCAGGAATTCCAGGCAGAAAAAGCCACTGAGGCATTAAAGAAAATCCTTCCCTCTTATTGCAGAGTCATGCGCGATGGTGAAGTTCAACGGGTATTAAGTGAAGACATCGTTCCAGGAGACCTGATTTTTCTGGAAGAAGGCGAAAGCATCTCAGCCGATGCCAGGCTGATAAGCAGTGCGGATTTGCGGGTAAACCAATCTACATTAACTGGCGAGTCCAACCCGGTAAGTCGCTCTGCTGATCCAGTATCTGGAGAAGGTTTGACCGAAACAGAAATTCCTAACCTAATATTTGCGGGTACGTTCGTCGCTGCTGGCTCTGGCAAAGCCATCGTATATGCTACGGGGATGAACACCGCTTTTGGGCGGATTGCCCGCCTGACGCAGGAAGTAGGTGACGACCTAAGTCCACTGCAAAAAGAAATGCAATCAGTCACTAAGATTGTGACAGCAATTGCAGTAGGTGTCGGTCTGGTTTTCTTTGTGCTGGCGAAGTTTGTGGTACAGATCAGTTGGATTGAGAGCGTAATTCTTGCCCTGGGGATGATCGTCGCTTTTGTGCCAGAAGGGCTTGAACCAACCGTCACTCTCTCCCTTGCGATGGCAACAAACCGTATGGCCAAACGCAACGCCCTCATCAAAAAACTTAGCGCTGTTGAAACATTGGGTTGCACTACGGTTATTTGCACCGACAAAACTGGCACCCTGACACAAAATGAGATGACAGTGCAATCAATATGGCTGCCGGTTCTGGAGAATGACCGATTTGGGGGACGGGAGATACTGGTCTCAGGGTCAGGTTATGAGCCGCGCGGTGAACTGGTAGAAAACAATAAGTTGATCGTCGCAAAAAACGATAATTCGCTTTTGCGCATTTTGCTTACCATGGCGCGGTGTAATACCGCCAAACTGGTTGCCCCGAATTCGGAAAGCAACCGCTGGAGCGTCATTGGCGACCCAACTGAAGCGGCGCTTTTGGTCGCTGCCGGCAAAGCTGGGCTTTCAACAGACGATATTCAGGGAGAGGTTGTTGCAGAACTTCCCTTTGATTCCCGGCGCAAGCGCATGAGCATCGTGCAACTTGAGCGCAACCCCCAGGGGTATGAGCGTGTGGTCAACTCGAAAGGTGGAATCAGAGAGATACTGGATATTTGCACGCATATTCAATTGGGGTCTGAAATACAACCATTGACAGAAGAATTGATCAGTCAGATCGTCCAGGTAAACGACGAGTATGCCCGCCGCGGGTTACGTGTTTTGGCTGCTTCACAAAAAACGATGGATCAAGAAGACAGGGATTATTCTGTGGATGGTCTTGAAGCCGGACAAACTTTTCTTGGGTTTATGGCTATGATGGATCCTCCTCGTCCAGACGTTGCGGAAGCCGTTAAAGTGAGCCACAAAGCCGGCATCCGCATCATAATGATCACCGGGGATTATGGTCTTACTGCGGAGACAATTGCCAGAAATATCGGAATAATCAAAGGTGACCAGGTCAGGATTGTGACAGGCGTTGAGCTGGAGAGCATGGATGATGCAGCCCTGGAAGCTGCTGTCAAGGATGAAGTCATTTTTGCACGTGTTGCACCAGAACATAAACTACGCGTGGTTTCCGCCTTGCAATCCCTGGGGCAAGTGGTTGCTGTGACTGGGGATGGCGTGAACGATGCCCCTGCTCTCAAAAAGGCCAATATCGGGGTTGCAATGGGCATCAGCGGCTCAGATGTTGCCAAAGAAGCTGCAGATATGATCCTCACGGATGATAATTTCCATTCCATCGTCAATGCTATTGAAGAGGGTCGGGCTGTTTACGAAAACATCAAACGCTTTACAACTTACATCTTTACGAGTAATACACCCGAAGCGGTTCCATTCATGCTTTTTGCTTTGTCTGGCGGACGCATACCGATCGCACTGCCAGTCATGCACGTTCTCGCCGTAGATCTTGGCACTGATATTGTTCCAGCTTTAGGTCTGGGAGCAGAACCCCCTGAGGCAGGCGTAATGGATGTCCCTCCTCGGAAATTAAGCGACCATCTTATCACCCGTCAACTATTGACTCGCGCTTATCTCGTGCTAGGTCCAGTTCAAAGTGCAGTCACGATGTTGGCCTTTTATTTTTACTTCTGGACAAACGGGTATCAAGGACAGTGGTTGGATCTGCCCGACTCAGGCCAAATCTATCTTGCCGCAACTGCAATGGCATTTGCTGGTGTTGTGGTAACCCAGATTGGCAACCTTTTTACTCAAAGGGCCACTCATCGTTCGATCTTAAAAGTACCGCTGTTTAATAATCGCTTCATTTGGGTTGGCATATTCTCAGAAATCCTGATAACGCTTGCCGTAGTCTACTTGCCATTTATGCAGCGCTTCATTGGCACTGCCGCCTTTGATCCAAAATATTGGTTGTTCTTAATTGTTTGGATTCCTATCCTGCCTCTGGTAGACTCTATATACAAATCTTTTAAGAACAGGCAAAGTTCCGTTCGAGAAGGACTCACTCGGAAAGGAGAGTCTGTATGAAAATAATCATTGTTGGATGCGGTCGTGTTGGAGCTGGTCTGGCAAAGAATCTCAGCTTGCAGGGGCTCGACGTAGTAGTTATCGACCGAAACAAAGCTGCCTTTGACTTGTTGGGTCAGTCCTTCAAAGGAAGAACAATTGAAGGGATTGGCTTCGATCAGAAAGTCCTTTCAAAAGCTGGTATTGATAAAGCCGATGCTCTGGCAGCCGTCACAGCATCGGACGAAGCCAATATCGTTGCAGCCCGAATGGCCAAGTCTTTTTTTAGAGTTCCATTCGTTGCGGCTCGCGTTTACGAACCTCAAAAAGCAAGAATTTATCGGCGTCTGGGAATACACACCATCTCACCTGTGACACTTGGTATTGAACGCCTGACCAGCATTTTGGTATATCATAATCTCAACATAGAACGAGCGATCGGCGCGGGTCAGGTAAATATGGTGGACGTGGAAGTTAATCAAACCCTCGCCAACAAGCGAATCAAAGATGTGGAGATGCCTGGAGAAATTGAATTTGTTGCTCTGACCCGAAATGGTAAAACCAGCTTACCGAATGATGCGATGATCTTTCAGATTGGGGATATTCTGCACCTGTTTGTCACATCTTCAGCTCGCAATAAGGTCGACCAGTTGTCCAAACGCTAAAGGATTGGTGAAAAATGAGAGTATTGATTGTTGGCGGTGGAAAAGTTGGGACTTATCTTGCGGAAAGACTCTTGCGTGAAAAGCATGATGTCCGCCTGATTGAATTAAGAGAAGTAGAGAAAGAACGGATATTACTTGATATCCCTCCCGAAACGCTATTTTTTGGCAGTGGCACTGACCCGGATGTCCTGGAAGCCGCAGGAATTCGCAAAGCCAACGTGGTTGCAGCTGTCACTGGTGTTGATGAGACGAATCTGGTAATCACCACACTCGCCCGCTATGAATTCATGGTTCCCCGGATAATTGCCCGCATCAATCATCCAAAAAATGCGTGGTTGTTTACCAAGGAGATGGGGGTTGACGTCGCCCTCAATCAGGCTGACTTAATGGCTAATCTGATTTCCGAAGAAATGTCCATTGGCGATATGATGACCATGCACGTCCTACGGCATGGAAAATACAGGCTGGTGGAAGAAAAGATCGCTCCGAATGCACTGTCAGACGGAAAACGCCTTTCCGAGTTAAGCTTTCCAGATCAATCAAACATTGTCACAGTGATACGGGATGGTAACTTGCTCGATCTAAAAACAGATCCAGTTTTACAGACGGGCGATGAGGTTTTTGCAATCGTCCATGAAGACCAAAAGAAGGCCTTGGCAAGGTTTTTTAACCTGCCTTAAATAAACAAAAACAGGTTGGCGAATATTTACCAACCTGTTTTATTTTTTAATAGTCCGTTTATTTTTGAGCTTCGCACACTTCCAGGAATTGCTTGATGGTATCCTTCAGCATCGGTTCGGGTAAAGCGCCAACCTGGCGGTGGACAATCTTGCCATCTTTTAGCATCAGCATGGTGGGAATTCCCTGCACGCCGTACTTGCCGACCCACTCCTGGTTCTCATCCGTGTTGACCTTGGCTACGATCAGTCTGCCCGCATTTTCCTTGGCAACTTTATCCAGGATCGGGGCGACCATTCGGCAAGGGCCACACCATGGCGCCCAGAAATCGACAATCACTGGTAAAGTATTTTCGATCACCGTTTTTTGAAAAGCAGCATCTGTTACATGAATAGGTTCTTCGATCATTGGGTTAAATCCTCCGTAAACTTTCCATTAGTATACAAGGATTATTACTCGTTTACAACCTGAAAGCTTATTCAAATCACCAGCCCAATTTTTCGATCAGTGGCTGCCAAAGTACGATTACCCCAATAATTACCGCAAGAATCGCTGCAATCAATACGGATGCTGCACCAACATCCTTGCCAACCTTTGCGAGTGGGTGTTTTTCGGGACTGGCAAGGTCTGTAATGACTTCAAGCGCCGTGTTCATAAACTCCGCCATCCATACTAAACCAATCACCAATAGAATGGCCACCCATTCGATCCTGCCAATTCCCAGCCAAAATGAAACAAATATAACTATTGCAGTTGCCGCGAGATGCAGCCAGGCATTTTTTTGCGTCTTCAGCACAAATAAAAAACCCGCAAATGCATATTGGAACGAGTTTTTTCTCCCCCGGATGAACTGCTCCGTTTCTTTTCTTCTGGATTTCATGGCATTTTTCTACCCTTCAAAAAAATGATAATTGAGATAAAATAAGAACTCAATTGCGGGTGTTGCCAAGCGGTAAGGCATTAGCTTCCCAAGCTAACATTCGTGGGTTCGAATCCCATCACCCGCTTTTTTCTTTTAGCCAATTATAGTCTTGAAAAGAATCAAAACGCCACGGGTAGACCAGTGGCGTTTTGATTGAATTAACTAAGCTCTTTTTTGTAAACCCGGTGGTTCTTATAAAACTGAACGCCCAGGTTGGCCAGGTCTTTGCGCATCTGGGTGGCTGTCTCTGCTACCTGGGTACACTCTGCATGCACGAAACGGGGATTTCCGCGAGCGGCGGACTCAAGTGCACCCATGAGCAAGGCATTTCCACCCATGCCCTGATATTCAGGCAGGATCCCGATCCCATTAAAATCCAGCCATTCGGTGCGGTTCAATTCCCGCATCAACCGCAAGATTTCGATCGGACCAAGTTTCCCTTTGTTTTTCTGCATGACAGCAGAAACATCCGGGAATGGCAGCACAAACCCTACCATTTCACTATCTTTGTCCAGGATAAACTGTACCATATCAGGAATGACAAAGGTAATAACATTATCGATCACGAACTTCAGTTCACGATCGCTCAGAGGGTAATACTCCCAATTTTTTACGAAAGATTTGTTATAAGCACTGCGCAGCTTATCCTTCCAGGCATAAATCTCTTTTTTGTCCTTGAAACTCTTGACACTCAGGGATCCCCGTTTTTTGGCAATTTCAATGGCTTTCTTGATCTTTTCCGGCAACACAAATTCATCCAGCTTGATATAACTCGAAACGAAATCCACTTCCTTCACGAAACCATAATTCTCAACAAGCCGTTGATAATAAGGATAGTTGTAGTTCATCATATTCATCATCTGGCGGTGCTCAAAACCTAACACCTGGATGCCATAGCCGTCCAGAGGTCCGTAGCCTTTAGGTCCCACGATCCGGTTCATGCCATGTTCCAGGGTCCAGCGTGTCGCATGGTCGAAGAGGGCATTAGCGACTTCCTGGTCGTCAATGCAATCAAAGAGGTAAAACTCACTGTCTTTGGTTCCGTGATACTCGTTGAATGGGCGATTGATGAGCATGGATAGTTTTCCGACTACTTTGCCATCGCGTTTTGCCAGGAAAAACTCTGAAATGGAATGATCATAAAAAGGATGTTTCTTCTCATTCATCATGGTGTAAATATCATTTTTGAATGGTGGGACGAACTGCTTGCAGTCCTTATAGAGCTCATACTGAAATTCGACAAATTCTTTTCTTAATGCTTTTGTATTTACATTAACAATTTCGATCACACAATCCTCCTGCCGGTATTTAATCACAAAAAATAATCACTAAGTTATAACCCCAAACTCGTAATTACGATACTTGCCGAGTAGTTCGAGTTGTTATATAATCCGCCTGTTAAAGCTTAGTCTGAAGAGAGGTTTCTGTATGATTGATGTCAATGATTTACGCAAAGGTGTCACATTTCAAAGTGATGGTAACCTTTATCGCGTTCTGGAGTACACGCACAACAAGCCGGGGCGTGGCACAGCCACTATCCGAATCAAAGCGCGTGATATTCGCAAAGGTAACACCCTCGAAATGACCTTCATCTCGGGTGATCGTGTCCAGGATGTTCGGCTCGATTACCATAATGTCGAGTATCTCTACCGGGATGAGAATTTCTTCTATTTCATGGATATGGAAACATTCGAACAACCCGCGATCCCTAAAGATCTTGCGGAAGACTACGCCGGCTTCTTGAAAGAAAACATGGAAGTCAAACTGACTTTCTTTGGCGATGAGCCGCTCGATATCGAATTACCCACCAGTGTGGATTTGAAAGTTATCTCAGCTGATGCTTCAGCACGTGGAAACACAGCCACTGGCGTCACAAAGCAGGTAATTACCGACACAGGTCTTAAAGTACAGACACCCGCCTTTGTTAACGAGGGTGATACGATCCGTGTTGATACCCGTACCGGTGAATACCTCACAAGGGTCTAAATAGCTATGAAAACTCCTGACGGTCGCGAATGTAAATTCTTTTATGGAGATTACTATCGTGGACGTAATTTTGAGGAATGCCGCGCGCTCATCAATCCGCAGGATAAAAAGGATTGGACCTCTGCTGTCTGTAAGAATTGCCCTGTACCTGGCATCCTTCAGAATAACGGATGTCAGAATATGGCCCTAACGACCTATTTCCAGAAGACCTTGTTTGGGAAGCGTATTCGCGCAAAAGCCTGGTGTTCCCGCTCGCATGGAATAGTACGCAACCCCAATCTCGGTTGCAGTCTGTGTCACCTGCCCGAGGAAACTGAGAAACGTTAGAGTTCTAATAGAAACTTGTGCAAAGCTTCACTGCCTGACAATCCTATACGTCTTATTGGTATAATTCTAAACAGATGCGTAAAGCGTTAAATTAACGGAGGTTGTTTTGAAACCACGAAATCAGTCTTTTTTTATCTCAGCGCTGTTGCTTTTTGCGTTGATTGCCATGGTTTTCTATGGCGTTCAGGAGAATAGCTTCGCCAGCACTGAGATCCCAATAAACCAACTAGCAGCTGACATTGAAGCTGGTAAGGTCTCCAGCATTCAGGTCGACGGTGATCGTGTCGAGATTCAGTATAAAAGCCTCGAGCAGAAAACTGCAACATTTTCTTCCAAGGACCCCCAAAGTGGCCTGATTGAGCAGTTAATCCAGCTTGGCGTTTCTCCTGAAAAACTGCGAGATCCGCAGCTCAGCATCCAGATCGTTGTACCTAGTTTTTGGTCGGAAGCCCTCATTGCTTTGCTTAACTTCCTCCCGTTCATTCTGATGGGAGTCCTTTTCGTGTTCTTTATCCGGCAGGCGCAAGGTTCGAACAATGCCGCCATGGCATTTGGCAAGTCCCGCGCTAAAATGTTGAGCGGTGAACATCCAGGAGTCACATTTGCAGACGTCGCTGGAGTAGAAGAAGCCAAAGAAGAACTGCAGGAGATTGTTGAATTCCTGAAGGAACCTCAGAAGTTCATTGCTTTGGGTGCAAGAATTCCAAAGGGTGTGCTGTTAGTGGGATCTCCCGGTACCGGTAAAACCTTGATGGCAAAAGCCGTTTCGGGTGAGGCTGGTGTGCCGTTCTTCTCCATTTCCGGTTCGGAATTTGTTGAGATGTTTGTGGGCGTTGGCGCGAGCCGTGTTCGGGATTTGTTTGACGAAGCCAAGAAGCATTCTCCTTGTATCGTTTTTGTGGATGAAATTGATGCTGTCGGCCGCCATCGTGGTGCAGGGCTTGGGGGAAGCCATGATGAACGCGAACAAACACTCAACCAGCTCCTGGTCGAGATGGATGGCTTTGGAACCGATACAAATGTTATTGTTATCGCTGCTACCAACCGACCTGACATCCTCGACCCTGCATTGATGCGTCCTGGTCGCTTTGATCGCCGTGTCATGCTCGACAAGCCCGATCTCAAAGGTCGTGAGGCGATCCTCAAAGTTCACACACGCGGAAAGCCTGTTTCTTCTGAAGTTAGTTTGGAGGAAATCGCCCGTTCTACGCCTGGTTTTGTCGGCGCTGACCTTGAAAACCTGGTCAATGAGGCTGCGATTCTTGCCGCTCGTAGAAGTAAAAAAATCATCGGACAAGCGGAGTTTGAAGAGTCTATCGAAAGAGTGATTGCCGGACCGGAGCGAAAGAGTCGTTTGATTAACCCCAAGGAAAGGAAAATTATTGCCTACCATGAGGCCGGACATGCCGTCGTAATCAATGCCCTGCCTGAAGGGGATCCGGTGCAGAAAGTGTCGATCATTTCCCGCGGTATGATGGGGGGCTTCACGCGCGCACTACCCACCGAGGATCGGAGCCTTGAGAGCCGCAAAAAGCTCATGTCCGATATGGTTGGATTGCTCGGCGGTCGTGCGGCAGAGGAAATCATGTTCAACGATATTACTTCTGGTGCCTCCAGCGACATCGAACAGGTCACTAAACTTGCCCGTAGCATGGTTACACGTCTCGGCATGAGTGACAAACTTGGACCGATGGTGTATGGTCAAAAGGAAGAATTGATATTTCTTGGACGTGAAATTTCTGAGCAGCGCGATTATTCTGAGGCGGTGGCACAGGAAATTGATCGCGAGGTCCAACGTGCAGTCAGCGAAGCGTATCAATCCGCAAAAGCGATTCTTGAAACCTACAAAGATAAACTGATTGCTGTCGCTGAGAAGTTACTCGAAGTTGAAACGATCACCAAAGAGGAATTCGAGGCGATCTTCCCTCCGCCGGTCGAGAAAAATCAGGGCATACCGGTTATTTTTCCGGCCTGATCCCAAAATTAAATTGAACAAGATCCAGCGCGTTTTCCAATAGCGCTGGATCTTGTGCGTTTAACCAGTGGATATCTGGATCAGTTGGCTTAAACCAATTTGCCTGCCGGCGAACGTAGGCACGCGTGTTACGTTTGATCATTGCCGCCGCTTCCTCCAGGGAAATTTCCCCTCGTAAGTGAGCAATGATCTCGTTATAGCCAATCACACGCATCGTCTCAAGCACAGGACCTAAACCTGCATCAAGCAAATTTTGCACCTCCCCTACCAAACCCTGCCCGATCATGGCATCCACCCGTTCATCGATCCGCGCATACAACACCTCTCGCGGAAGCTCCAGCCCGATGATCAGGGTGTTGTAAGGAGGCTTTTCTTTATCCCGAAAGTCTGAAAACTTTCTGCCAGTAGTCAGGATCACTTCCAAGGCCCGGATGGTTCGGCGGTGATTGCGATAGTCAATATTGGCTGCTGCCTGGGGGTCGATGGCGCTAAGTATTTCATAGAGTTTATCAAATCCAATGTGATCCCCAATTGTTTCAAGATCCTCACGCAATTGGCCAACCGGTCCATGGGACGGGATCTGCCAGTTCTGTAAGATTGAGCGCACGTATTGCCCGGTTCCTCCTGTAAGGATTGGCAGCCGGTTTCGCAGCTGAATTTCAGATATGATTTGTGTAGCGGACTGCTTGTAAAGCCCCAGGTTCCACGGATTTGTTAAACTGGCAACATTGATCAGGTGGTGTTTCACAGATGCAAGGTCTGCAGAACTTGGCTTGGCGACTCCAATCTCAAGTTCGCGATACAGATAACGCGAATCTGCAGAAACTATCTCAGCATCCAGTGCATGCGCTAACTTGATCGCAAGCGAACTTTTGCCCGAAGCGGTAGGGCCTACAATCACAAGGAGAGGTTTCTCAATCATCGATTTTTACAGAGCGAAAATGCAGAATCATGGGCGCACTGCCTGGAACAAAATCTTCCACAACAGCAAGGTCGAGGTTCCAAATTTCCGGGAATTCAGTGTGTTCATATAGGAATGCGTTCATGGTTGCGGCCAGCGCTTTCAGCTTCTTTTTGCCTACGCTGTACTCCGCAGGTCCAAATTTTTGACTAAGGCGGGTTTTCACCTCAACACAAGTCAGCAATCGTGTCTCATCCAGCATGATCAAATCAGCTTCACCGTAACGGCAATGATAGTTCCTCTGGACTAATTCGTAGCCCTGGGAAAGTAAATGCTCCAACACCAGCGTTTCACCCCAATTTCCGGTCTCTTTCCTGCTTTTTGAACTCATGCCGAAAAGTATAACCGTTTCGCTCATGTTCTCAAGCGTCGCTTCTATTTCGCAATTATTTGCCAGGGATTGACAAGTGTAATTGATGAGAATGTCATCTTGAAGTGTCTGAACAGGAGCACCGCTTCCCTCGTAAAATTATCACTTCTCAGCCCTTCAAATATTTAGGCTTTTCTGCTTATTTAAGTTAGAATTGGTCAATTACATATAAAGGGAAATACTATGGCTGTATGTGAAATAGTAACAATAGGGACTGAACTGCTTCTCGGTGAGATCCAAGACACAAATTCAAGGTTTATCGCCAGGTCTCTCCGTGATATTGGGGTTGATCTTTACCGTCTTTCGACTGTAGGCGATAATGTTCAGCGCATCACCGCAACCCTCCAGGAAGCTTTGATGCGTGCTGATATTGTGATCACGACTGGTGGGCTCGGACCAACCGTGGACGACCCTACCCGGCAGGCTGTTGCCAATGTTTTTAACGTCAAACTTGTCTACAAAGAAGAGTTATGGCAACAAATTCTGAACCGGTTCAGCCACTACAATCATGCTCCAACGGCGAACAACAAGCGTCAGGCATTCATTCCGGAAAATTCAACTGCGATACCCAATCCAGTCGGCACCGCCCCGGCATTTTACGTTGAACTGGGCAGCAAGACCTTGATTTCACTGCCAGGTGTTCCGCGCGAGATGGAATATCTCATGAATAATTTTGTGGTGAAATACCTTAAGCAGCGCTATGACTTGTGCGATGAAATTATTCTTCCCTGGGTGATTCACACCATTTCCAAAGGCGAATCCAGCATCGATGAAATTATCGGCGACATGGAGACGCTCAGCAATCCGACCGTTGGGCTTCTTGCTCATCCAGGTCAGACGGATATTCGCGTCACTGCCAAAGCCCATTCTGCTGCTGAGGCTGAAGCAATGATGAAACCCGTTCTGCAGGAAATCCGCGAAAAATTGAAAGATTATATCTACGGTGAAAATGAAACGACGCTTGAACAAGTAGTCGCAAATCTACTCAACGAGTCAAATACGCGGCTCTCGATCATTGAGAGTGGAACCAATGGTGAGATTTTTGAACGGCTAAAGCCGCACATGCCGACCGGGCAGCTCACCGGTGATAATGTTGACCTGGTCTTTTCAGGCGAGACTCTAAATCGCCTGATGCATGAATATCAGGAACAAAAGAATGCCGATATGGTGCTTGGGGTCGTCCTAAGCCCCAAGGATAGTGATCCGCACGTTCAGATCGCTTTACTTCACAATGGTGAGTTATCAGAAATCAATCGGCTTTATAGCGGACCTGCTGGAGATGCAATAACCTGGGCCGTTAATTATGCTCTGGATATGATCCGACGGAAGTTTATTGAAAATTAAAGGAGAGAGATGCAAACCCTAACAACCATTCTTAAGAATGCCATTGTTCTGACAATGAATCGGGACTATGAAATCTTTGATCCAGGCGCGATCGCTATTGATGGCAACACAATCATTGCTGTTGGCTCTCAGGAAAACATTCTTTCAAATTACCAGGCGACCGAGGTGATTAATTGCGGTAATAAAGTTTTATTGCCTGGGCTGATCAACGCTCATACACACGTCCCAATGACCTTGTTGCGTGGTCTATCTGACGACTTGCGCCTCGATGTCTGGCTGATGGGCTACATGATGCCGGTGGAACGCGAGTTTGTGTCCCCTGAGTTTGTCCGGCTTGGTACCAAATTGGGTTGCGCAGAATTTATCCGCTCTGGGGTTACAACTTTCAATGATATGTATTACTTCGAAGATCACGTTGCAGAAGCGACTGCTGAGGTTGGTCTGCGGGCGGTGGTTGGTCAAACAGTGATGAAGTTTTCAGCTCCAGATGCCGAATCTTTCGAAGATTCGCTTGCACTGAGCGAAAACCTCATTCAGAAGTGGCAAAATCATCCTCTGATTGTCCCGGCAATCGCACCCCATGCGGTCTACACCTGCACACCGGACGTGCTTACTTCGGTCGTAGAATTGGCAAAGAAATATGACGCCAGGGTGCACTTCCATGTCTCAGAAACCAAAGACGAGGTCGAGAACCTCCGGGCAGAACAAGGACTGCCAGTGGTACCCTACATCCGCAAATTCGGTATGCTCGAAACCAAGCTCATCGCGGCTCATTGTATCTACCTGGATGAAGGAGAAATACGCAGTCTGCAGCATGCGGGGGTAGGAATTGCTCACAACCCTACCTCCAATCTGAAGCTTGCTTCTGGCTTTGCACCGGTGTCACGGATGCTGCAGCTTGGCTGCAACGTGGGTGTTGGCACGGATGGTCCTGCCTCCAATAACGATTTGGATATGTTTGAGGAAATTCGGCTTGCCACTCTGATCGCTAAGGCGTCTTCCGGGGATCCAACGGCGCTTCCTGCCCGCCAAACCCTGGCAATGGCCACCATCATCGGCGCCAAAGCACTCTATCTGGACGAAATTATCGGAAGCCTTGAACCTGGGAAACGCGCTGACCTGATCCTGATAGACATCTCTCCTGTTCACAATCAGCCGCGCTTCTTAAGAGACCCTGATGGCATTTATGCCCAGATCATTTATGCTGCCAAATCAACAGATGTCACTGATACCATGGTCAATGGAAAATGGTTGATGAGGGAGCGGGAATTGCTAACCGTCGATGAGAAGCAGCTGCTCTCGGAAGCAACTGTAATTGCCAGAAAGATCGATGAATTCCTCAAGGGACGTGAGGAGTCGGTATATTCCAAACTGATCGCGATCGGCGGCGCGGCTGAAGAGGAAAGCTTTGAAGTTCAGGTCAAGGTAAAAGTTGACTCAATTGCGCCAGTTTTAGAGGCTATTTCCAAACCTGGCATACTGGTTCTGCGTAAGCGCCATTACCACGAATTTGACACCTATTTTGGCTTTGACAGACCTTCCCAGGGGCGCTTGCGCTACCGCGAAGATGAATTCCTCGATGAGATGGGTAAGATCACCAGCGTGCGTTCACGCCTGACCCTTCTTGGCGAACTGGACACTCCCCGGGATATTAACGATACCAAGATCATGCTCTCCCGCAGCCGCTATCTCGCCCCGGCGACCCACAGCCTGCGTTTCTATCACGAGTACTTCAAACCTTCATCGAAACTCGAAATTGAGAAGGATCGTCTGCGATACTTGATACAATACAAAGAAACCGAATTCTTCATCAATCTCGATATGATTCAAACGCCCGCCATTGGAAAATTCGTTGAAATCAAGAGCCGTACTTGGAGCCGGCAGGATGCGGATCAAAAGACCGCTCTCATTCGAGAACTTGCAGACTATCTTGGACTGGACCTTACCCAGATAAATACGTTAGACTACCTGCAAATTGTTGAAAACACACTAGAGAAATAGAAAAGTAGAGGGTAGCGATGGACCCGATCAACGTACTATTTGCTTCAGCGGAAGTTGCCCCCTTTGCCAAAGTCGGCGGATTGGGTGATGTTTCCGGCTCCCTCCCTCCAGCTCTTCGCGATCTGGCAGCAGGCGCTCTTGATATTCGCCTCATTATGCCTTTTCATGCGGTCACAAAAAAACTGAATCCACCTCACCGCCTGATCGGGACATTCTCATTTGAGGCTAATGGTCGCTCCATTTCCACAGACTTATACGTCAGTGAGACCAGTGGAGTGCCGGTCTACCTGCTCGACAACGAATTCATCAACCACGATTCTCCGGTTTACCATGGTGACTGGGCGCTTGATGGAATGAAATATGTCACCTTCTCCCTGGCACTGTTGGAAGCTTTGCGCTACCTGGATTGGAAAATAGACTTGCTGCATGCCAACGATTGGCACACTGCCCTTTCAGTATATGCTCTGAAGACGACTTATGCCGATGACCCATTTTTTGCTGGAGTGAAAACCATCCTTTCAGTTCATAACCTGCCGTTCAATGGTTGGGGATCCCAGGAAGCCATGAGTTCGCTCGGTTTGGAACCCAGCAGTGATCCTGATCTGCCTGATTGGGCAAAATTTACTCCCCTTCCAATGGGGCTTTCTGCTGCAGATAAGATTATCGCTGTCTCACCAAATTATGCGAAGGAAATCCTGACACCTGAGTATGGTTGTGGAATCGAAGGTTACTTACAGAAACATACTGATAAAATCATGGGGATTCTGAATGGCATTGATGTATCCAAATGGGATCCAGCCACGGATACCGCGATTTCAAGCAACTTTAGCCTCGACAACATAGATGGAAAGTTTAAGAACAAACTGGATCTCCAAAAAGCTCTCGGTTTTGAAGTCAATGTGGATATTCCTCTTCTGACAACTATCAGCCGGTTGGACCGCCAAAAAGGCATTCACAACATTTTAAATGTGCTTCCAACTCTCACCGACCAGCCCTGGCAATTCGCCCTCTTGGGTACAGGTGATCCAGAGCTCGAGC
>WOZA01000097.1:5663-26702 GCA_011620505.1 Anaerolineaceae bacterium | reverse complement strand
ACGACGACATCATTGCACGCATGCTATACGCAAGTGGTGATATTTTACTGATGCCTAGTCTTTATGAGCCTTGCGGGCTTTCGCAAATGTTTGCAATGCGCTACGGGAACTTGCCGGTCGCCACCCGTACTGGCGGTTTGGCAGACTCCATCCTGGATTACTCTGCGAACCCTAATTCGGCAACTGGTTTCCTATATCTGGATAAAACCGATGAGGGCTTAAAACAGGCGCTAACGCTTGCTTTGAAAGTCTTCGAGGAGGATAAGACAGCCTGGGCAATCATGCGCCGCAACGCTATGAGCGCACAGTTCTCATGGAAGCTTTCTGCTGGTAAATATTTGGATATTTACCATAAACTCCTGGCGTAGCCAGTCTCTGAAAGGATACTCTTTATGAAACTTCCACGCTCTTCTGGCATTCTGCTCCACCCTACCAGCCTTCCCAGCCCCGATGGAATTGGTGATTTAGGTCCGGAAGCTTACCGTTGGATCGATTTCCTGCATGCTTCGGGGACTCAACTGTGGCAGATTCTGCCGCTCGGGCCCACAGGGTATGGTGATTCACCCTACCAGTGTTTCTCCGCTTTTGCCGGTAATCCCTACCTGGTCAACCCGATCCTCCTGCTCGAATCTGGATTATTAAAAACTTCTGATTTACGCCAACGACCAGAATTCCCTGAAACATCCGTGGATTTTGGACCGGTAATTCAGTGGAAGAATCATCTTCTGGATACCGCTTATGAGAATTACCTGAGCTTACACTCCGTTGAGATCACCGCTCAGTTTAAGCAATTTGAAGCAGAGAATTCCCAATGGCTGGATGACTATAGCCTGTTTATGGCCATCAAAGAATCACAAGGCGGGCGGCCCTGGTCGGATTGGCCAAAAGCATTGAAGTTTCGTGAACCAGCAGCCCTGGAGCGAGTGAGCCTTGAGTTGGCAACTGTCATCGAAAAAGTAAAGTTCAGCCAATTCCTGTTCAACCAGCAATGGCAAAACCTGAAAAATTACGCCCACGGAAAAGGAATTCGGATCATCGGCGACATGCCGTTTGTGATCGCTTTTGATAGTGCCGATACCTGGGCTAATCCACAGCTCTTCCTGATGGATGAATCGCTTACCCCCACTATGGTGGCTGGCGTGCCACCTGATTATTTCTCAGCCACTGGACAGCTTTGGGGCAATCCTCTCTATAATTGGCCAGTCCATGCCGAGCAACACTACGATTGGTGGGCTCGTCGGCTTGGCAGCGTCCTATCCATGGTGGACCTGGTCCGGCTTGACCATTTCCGCGGCTTTGCAGCTGCCTGGCATGTGCCATTTGGCTCAGAGACCGCCGTGCATGGTGAGTGGATAAAGAGTCCCGGGTTAGAGTTGTTCACTGAACTTAAGCGGCGTTTTCCTGATTTGCCAATCATCGCTGAAGACCTTGGAGTCATCACCCCAGATGTGGAAGAACTGCGGGATAGGTTTGGCTTCCCGGGAATGAAGATTCTCCAATTTGCCTTCAGCGGCGACCCTGAGGATGACTTCCTGCCCCATCACTACCCGGTCAATTGCTTCGCGTATACTGGCTCACATGATAACGAAACCGCCCAAGGATGGTTCGATCATGCGACACAGAAAGAGAAACAATTCTGTCTGGATTATCTCGGAGCCAACGAAACGGACGTTCCCCATCGAATGATCCGGGAAGTCTGGCGATCGGTTGCCAGATATGCTGTTGCCCCGATGCAGGATTTCCTTGGGCTGGGTTCTGAAGCCCGCATGAACCTGCCCGGATCTGCTTCAGGCAACTGGTCCTGGCGCATGTCCAAACAAGCACTCAGCGATCCGCTAAAAGAAAAGGTTTATCAGCTCAACTTCCTTTATAGCCGACTGCCTGAAAGTGAGATAGCTAAGAACACACTGAAACTCCAGGCGGAGGCACAAGGTACTGTCAAACCCCACTAATCGCGGGTTTTGAACTCAATCAAGAGGCTGACTTTCAAAAGCAGCCTCTTCTTTTTTATCCTTGAGGGTCTCATACGCAGCGATTGCGGCGCCGATAATTCCAGCCAAATTCTTCAGCTCGGCTGCAACGACTGGCGCCTCGGTCGTAAAATACTTGGAATACTTCTCAAAACAACTGCTAATGCCCCCTCCAAGAACAAATATTTCGGGGTTGAGCAAAGCTTCATAGGTAAGCAGTACGGTGTTGAGACGCTGTGCCCATTCCTTCCAGGTCAATTTTTCCCTGGTCTTAATCGCTCCGGAGGCACGGTGCTCAGCTTCCTTTCCGCGGATCTCAATATGACCAAGCTCTGTATTAGGAATCAATTTACCATCCACAAACAAGGCGGTTCCTATCCCTGTGCCAATCGTCAAAAACATCACAAAATCGTATTGCCTTAGTTCCGGAGCACCAAAGCGCATCTCAGCCAGGCCTGCTGCGTCCGCGTCATTGAGGATCACAGCCGGCTGCCCAGTCTTTTCGGTGACCATGGTAGCAAGATTTTTCCCAATCCAATCCTTGTGGAGGTTGGCAGAGGTAAAGATCTGACCGTGTTTCACCACGCCTGGGAATCCCACCCCAATCGGACCCTCATAATTGAGTTCTTTCTTGATTTTATTGATGCCCTTAACAATAGCGGCTGGTTCCTGGATGGTTTTGTAGGCAATCCGCACCCGTTCTGAAACCAATAGACCGGTTTCGGTATCCACAATCGCGCCTTTTGTCGCTGAGCCCCCAATATCAATTCCTAATACCTGCATCTCTCCTCCTTTAGTCACACCCAAAATTCAAGTGCTCTTCATAAGTTTTTGAAAAGTTATGTGTCAAACTGCCATCACATTTCGCTCTAAAAAAAAGAAAATCGGTTTCTGCTGGAGCGACTGCCGCTTTTAGCGCTGGCAGGCTCGGGTTCGAAATTGGTCCGGGTGGTAAGCCTGGATTACGGTATGTATTATAAGGCGAATTTACCTCTAAATCCGTAAATGTCAACGGACTTTTCCACCAGGTATTTTTCTGTGCGTCATATCCCAAAGCAAATTGGACGGTCGGATCCGTCTCCAGGGGCATATTAATCTCCAGCCGGTTGTAGAACACAGATGCGATCATTGGCATCTCTTCTTCAGCCAGAGTCTCCCTTTGGATGATGGATGCCATGGTGATGGCTTGATGAAGCGTCAGACCACTGCGCTGCAAGTCTTTTTCAAACTCTTCGGTCAGCACTGTCGTCTTGAAACGCGTCAGGATCTCAGCAACGAAGTCCTGAAGCGAGATGTCGGGTTTCACGCTGTAATTTCCGGGAAAGAAATAGCCTTCCAACGTCATCCCTTGCGGGATCTGAAGCTGCTCCCTGTAGGAATCCGGAGGGGCTGTTACGAAGGTCAGAAAATCAGTCGCATCGAAGGATAATCCCAACCCGTCGATCATCGCTGCAATTTCTTCCAGCCGCCAACCGGCATAGATGATAAACTGCTTGTCGCGTCGGGTAACATCAGAAACCAAGTTGGCAGTATCGATGGCATTTATGCCCATCGGAATCGTATAGTTTCCAGGCTGGATAGTTCGATCCTTGCCTGAATAGATCAGATAAGTACAGGTCAAGCTCGCGGATTCGACCAGGTTCCTCTGCTCCAGGGTCGCGCAGAGCTGCTGAATGGATTGGTCTGGCTCGACGGAAATTTTTTCTTCCCGCAATCCATTGCCAGGCGCAACAGCAAGCATTTTATCCCTGCCATTGAAAAGCGCAAGGCTGTACTTCAACGCAGAAACTGGGTTTAACAATCTTCCTGGTAGACCGAAAGTTTCCCTGACCTCGAAACTGACATACACCAATCCCGCCGCGAGAACGATCGCCAGGAGCAGGATTATGATGAGGAATACGGGTTGACGTTTTTTAGACACTTTGACCCTCGGGATATTGCGCGCGGTGGTCAAGATAGCTCTGCAGGATCATTGCCGCTGCCTTGTCGTCCAGTGCTTGTTGCCGTGAACTCCGGCTCGCTTTCATTTGCAGGCTGTTGGCAATCACATCCTTAGTAGAAAAAGACTCATCCCAGGTTATCACAGGAACGCGACAGATAGATTTTAATTGTGACACGAATCGCAGCACGGATCGTGCCCTGGGACCTTCCCCACCGTCGGAATCATAAGGGATGCCCACAACGATCATTCCGCAACCCTGTTCCTCACAAACTTTACTCACTTCTTCAGCGTCCTGTGACCGGGAAACATGCGTGATTATGGTCAGTGGTCGCGCGAAACTGCCGCTCTCATCGCTGACTGCGATGCCAATTCTCACATTTCCGTGGTCTATTCCGAGGATTTTCAAGTATGGTGTCCAATTCTTGCCAAGTGGTGACAAAAATTATACATTGATTTGTCCTTCTCCAACGCTCTAAGCCGAAGTCCAGGAAAAGACCCCAGTCTCAAGCTAGGGCGGCATCAAAGTAGACCTTGATAACGTGAAATCGAAACCGACAAAGATTGATGAACTCAATCGAGAGTCCTGGAGTTTGTCGCTGGCACTCCACTCCACAATCCTTTTGAAAGATGAGTTTGTGGTCTAAGAGCCATGGGATATCCTAATCTCTTGGTTGCCCAACGGTTAAGTTAAAAAGGCAGCAGCTGGCACCACTGCCATTTTCTTACTATTCTGATCAACCCTTAAGGTGAACCTTGATAGCGGCGCGTTCCTTCTGCGCCAATGCCTGCAGGTCGCCCAGTGCCTGCGCCCTTTGCAGGGTGCCAAAACTCATGCCTTCTCCAGGAATCTCAAAATCAAGTTCAGCATCCTTGGTGAAATGGATGAACAATCCGCCAGCCAGTCCACCTTTATGCAGCTGCCCGGTGGAATGCAGAAAGCGCGGTCCAAAGCCTAAAGTTGTGGCCTTATTGACCGCGTTCAGGATCCTTCCGCGTAAAGCCTGTAGGAACTCGAAGTTTTCCTCAAGGCGGGGAATAAATCCGCTCAGCACAACGTATCCTTTTTCCGGAACCGACCTGGCATAAGCAAGTAGCAGCGATTCAAGATCACTTTCCTTCAAGGCCTCTTCATTCCTAAAGCCGTAAACGATTGCCTGATCGTTTTCCCAGATTGGCTCTCCATCTTCCAGTTTGCCGCTCTTCTGGTAGGCATTGATCACGTCTTTCGTGATCGTTTTGCTTAGCTGCACGTTGGGCTGATCAAATGCGTTCACTTGCAGCACCGCGCACGCAATCGCTGTAGCATATTCCCAGCGATAAAACTCTTTACCAAGCGCGTAGGGTTCCGGGATGGCCATTGTTATGACGATATGCCCTGCCTGTTTCAGTTCATCTACCAATCCAGCTTTGCTTCCAGCGGTCTTGAAATAGACAAAAATTCGATCTTCAGGATAATTCCGGCCCACCAAAACAGGTTCATTCTCGATCGGTAGAATACCCTTACCCTCTTTTCCGCTGCTTTCAGCGATCAGCTGCTCAAGCCAGGGCACCAGGCTACCAGCAAAGCCCTCAGCAATGAAGGTTAATTTGTCTTTTCCGCGCTTTGCAGCCTCACCCAGCACCAAGCCCAGCATCAGGTTGGGATTGGCTGGATATGGCACGTTTTTACGGCTTTGGAGGTCAGAGGCATTGCCTTGTCCAAGCAGTTTAGGCAGGTCAATACCCATCACTGCTGCCGGCACCAGCCCAAAATGGGTGAACACCGAATAGCGTCCGCCCACATCCGGACGGGCATTAAATACCTTGCGAAAACCTTTCCGGTAAGCTAGATCCTGCAGGGAAGTATTGGGATCTGTGATCGCCACAAAATGCTTACCCACATTCTCAGGCTCAATTTTTTCTAATTCCGCCCAGAAATACTTCATTGCAGACATTGTTTCGGTGGTTCCACCGCTCTTACTAGAGACAATGAAAAGAGTCTTTCGCAGATCAACACCGCGCACTCGAAAAGCAATCTCATCCGGGCTGGTGGTGTCGATAATTTGTAGTTTCAACCCCTTGCCACCTACTGGCGCAATCGCCTGGCTCATCACTTCCGGTGCCAGGGAGGAGCCGCCCATGCCAAGCACTAAGGCGTGCTCATATCCTTCAGAAAGCAGTTTTTCCTTTAATGCTGATAACTCGTCAATAATGGGGAATTGCTGCCCGGGCAGGCTCAGCCAACCCAATCGCTCTCGAATTTCGTCGTGTCCCGCCTGGTCGCTCGTCCAAAAAGACGGTTCGTGGTCAAACAAGCTGCCAACATAAACCTCATCAGCGGCCTTTTTTAATGCGGCATGGACTGCATCACCCAGGGCTGCTAACTCCGCCTTGAAGAAGGCGCGCTTGGTTTCAATCGTTTCCAGGAGGGAAATGTAAGCTTGCTTGAATTTTTCCACCCCATCATCTTCAAGTTCCTGAGCGATGTGGTTATAGTCAAAACCAAACTTGAGCAGCATGTCAAAGTCTTTTCTTGCCCGCTCTAAATCTTGTTCAATCCGCAAGTCGGTTGCACCATGGTCAAGAAACGCGCTCAAAGTAGCTGGTGGAATCGTGTTGACGCTGTTTGGAGCGACCAATTCATCCACATATAACGTATCGGAATAGGCTTTATTCTTGGTGCCTGTCGATGCCCACAGAGGTCGCTGAACTTTCGCCCCATATTGCTTAAGATTCTCAAAGCGCTCTGAAGCAAAAAATTTCAAGAATTCCTGGTATGCCAGGCGGGCATTATCAATGGCAATCTTCCCTGTCAACGCGGCCACCTGGTCAGATGCCTGGGGATTTGCAGCGCCATATTCTGCCAACCGGCTATCCACCAGGGTATCTATCCGGGAAACAAAGAAAGATGCCACACTGGTAACATGGTCAATTGGCAGATTGTTCGCCAGGCGTTTTTCAAGGCCCAGAAAATAAGCCTCCATCACTTCCATATATCTTGGAATCGAGAAAATCAGCGTCGCATTCACGTTAATGCCCTCGCTGATCAGCGTTTCAATGACTGGCAGTCCGGCTTTGGTGGCAGGCACCTTGATCATGACATTCTTGCGGTTCATTTGAGCCCACAGAGCACGGCCATCCTCGATCGATTTCTCTGTATCATAGGCAAGCAGCGGGTTGATTTCGACGCTAACCATGCCGTCAATTCCTCCAGTGGCTTCATACACCGGCACGAATAAATCGGCTGCCGCCTGGATGTCCTCGCGCACTAATTCAAGGTAGATTTGTTCTTTGCTCAAACCTGCCCATGCCATCGATTGCAGGATGTCATCATAGGCGGCACTGCTGCTGATGGATTTCTCAAAGATGGACGGATTGGAAGTGACTCCATAGACTTCCCCCGATTTGATCATTCGGGCTAGCTCGCCATCCACCAACATACCGCGTTCGATATTGTCATACCAGATTGATTGTCCAGCTTGTTTTAGAGCTTCAGATCGGTTCATTGGTTCACTCCTGATACCTAAAATAGTTTCCGCGCTAATTTCACGACGTTGTTTACCGTGAAGCCAAATTTTTCCAGCACAATCTCACCTGGACCACATTTGCCAAACTGGTCGATGCCAATCTCAATACCCTCAGAGCCAACATACTTTTGCCAACCTGTGGTCACACCTGCCTCAATCGAGACACGCCGTTTCACCTCAGAGGGCAGCACGGATTGCTGGTATTTCCTTGGTTGCTTCTCGAATAACTCCCAGCTTGAGAAGGAGACCACCCGTACTTTGCGACCTTGTTTCTCAAGTTTCTTTCCTGCATCAAAAGCCAGGCTCAGTTCAGATCCGGTTGCCATCAGAATGATATCCGGTATACCCGCTTCTGTTTCATAGAGGATATACGCACCTCTGGCCACGCCCTTTGCAGGATTGCATACCTTGCGGTCGAAAGTAGGCAAGTTTTGTCTTGAAAGGATCAATGCCACTGGTCGGTCGCGATGTTCAATCGCATATTTCCACGCTTCACTGACTTCATTGGCATCGCCAGGTCGTAACACAACCAAGTCCGGGATAAGCCGCAGGCTCATGACCTGCTCGACAGGTTGATGAGTGGGTCCGTCTTCTCCAACAGCAATAGAGTCATGGGTGAGCACCCAAATGACACCCATCTTTGAGAGTGCGGCTACGCGCAGCGAGGCTCTTGCATAGTCTGAGAATACCAGGAAGGTCGCGACGTAGGGGATAAAACCGCCATGGACCAGCAAACCATTACCGATTGCACCCATGGAGATCTCACGAACTCCAAAATGGACATTCCGACCTTCAGGTGTTTCCGGGCTGAATGCTGGCACTTTGTCCATCCAGGTCTTTACTGACGAAGCCAAATCTGCTGAACCGCCGAATAACTCAGGCAAGACAGCACATATCGCGTTGATCACTTTTCCAGAAGCTTCACGCGAAGCTAAGCCTTTATCACTTGCCGGGAACATGGGTAAAGCTTTATCCCAACCTTTGGGCAACTCCCCGGAAAGCCTTCGCTCAAATTCAGCCGCAAGCTCCGGGTATGCTGCCTTGTAGCTGTTGTAACCATCAACCCATTTCTCCTGAGCTTTTTTGCCAGCATCCTGCCGGGTACGGAAGTGTGCCAGTATCTCCTCAGGAACATAAAACATTGGCTCAACTGGCCAACCAACATTCTCCTTGGCTTTGGCCAACTCTTCTTCGCCAGCCGGGGATCCATGGATACCGGGAGTATTCGCCTTGGTTGGCAGACCGTAGCCGATCGTTGTGCGGCAAAGAATGATTGAAGGACGGGGGTCCTTTTTGGCTTCCTCAACAGCAGCATCTATTGCGTCAACATCATTACCATCTGCTACCCGTAAAACATGCCAGCCATACGCCTCAAACCGCTTTGCTACATTCTCAGTGAAGGCAATATTGGTTGATCCTTCAATGGTGATTTTGTTGTCATCGTATAGATAGATCAATTTTCCGAGCTTGAGGTGCCCAGCCAGTGAGGCAGCCTCCGAGCTGATGCCTTCCATCAAGTCGCCATCCGTTACAATGCCGAAGGTGTAATGATCGACAATTTCGTATCCTGGTTTGTTGAAAATCGCGGCCAGGTGCTGCTCAGCAATCGCCATCCCTACCCCGGAGGCAAATCCCTGTCCGAGAGGTCCTGTGGTCGTTTCCACCCCGGGCGTATGCCTCCATTCGGGGTGACCGGGGGTCTTGGAGCCCCATTGGCGGAATTGTTTCAGGTCCTCCATCGACACATCATACCCGGTCAGGTAGAGCATGCTGTAAAGCAGCATGGAGCCGTGCCCACCTGAAAGGACAAAACGATCACGGTTTGACCACGATGGATCTGACGGGTTGTACTTCATGTGGCGCATAAAAAGTGTATAGGCAAGGGCTGCTGCACCCATTGGAAGACCAGTGTGACCAGAATTTGCCTTCTGCACGCCGTCAGCTGAAAGGAACCTGATTGTATTCAACGCTTTTTCCAGATCGATATTTGTCATGCACGACCTCCAAGATTATTATTGTTTTGGAATGATAAAATTCTACCATTGAACACAAAGGCACTGCTTCAACTAGGTTTAATTAGTTAAGATAAGTTAACTATTCAAGAAAGAAAGGTGAGTGAATCATGGATCTAAAAGGTAAGAATGCTTTGGTCACCGGTAGTGGCATTCGTCTTGGGCGGGCAATAGCTCTTGCGCTGGGCGAGTCTGGCTGCAACCTGGCGCTTCACTATAACACCTCCGCTGAATCGGTGATCCAGGTAAAATCCGACCTTGAAAAAATGGGTAGAAAGGCACAAGTCTTCCAACAAGATCTGGAGGATATTTCTCACGTCCAGGATTTGATGACCCGGGTTTGCTCTGAGTTCGGTCATATTGATATTTTGATCAACAACGCTGGGATCTATCCTGCTGGCTCTGGAAAAGCCGCTACACCGGAGAAGATCAACAGAGTGTTCAACGTGAATCTTTTTTCTCCCTGGTTGCTAATCTCAGCTTTTGCCAACCAACTTCCCCGTGATGTGCAAGGGAAAGTGATCAACATCAGCGATGGAAAAGTATTCCGGAATGGAACAGACCACTTCAGCTATAGGGTCGCAAAGCAGGCCATTAACACAATAACTGCCATGTTCGCCTTGGAACTGGCACCCAATATCACCGTCAATGCCATCGCTCCCGGGACAATGTTGCCTTTACAGGGATACGAGCATGTCGATTTACAGGTCGTGGCAGACCGTCAAATCCCGTTAAAGCGCATTGGCAGCCCTGAGATCATTGCTCAGAATGTGCTTCATATCCTTAGCCAGGATTTTATGACCGGGCACGTCCTTCGGGTCGATGGCGGTGAATTTCTCTAACAGGAATCAGAATGGATAAAATCATAATTACCGATTTACGAGCCTCAGGCATCATCGGCGTGAAGTCGCCTGAACGGGATCAACCACAGACACTGCTGATCAATATCAGTCTGTTCATGGATCTAAAACCAGCTGGATTGACTGATAACATCGATGATACCGTTAGTTATTCGACCGTCGCCAAATCTGTAATCGCTCGTGTGGCTGAAACGCAGTTCTACACACTTGAAGCCCTGGCTGAAAATCTTGCCACGATGCTTCTCGACGAGTTTGGCATTAATGCGGTAAGTATCAGAATCGAAAAACCGGAGTTTGTTGCCAATACCGCGCGTGTCGGAGTTGAAATCTATCGGGAAGCTGTCGCAGGCAACACTTAGTTTGAGATCCGGTTCAAAAACTCCATCCTGGTCTCCAGGCGCTTTCGGAATCCGCCCAGCATTGCGGATGTTGTCATTTTAGCCTGTTCCTTTTTTATCCCGCGCATCATCATGCACAAATGCTGCCCATCAATCACCACACCCACCCCCCAGGGGTCAATGACCTCCTGGATGAATTCCGCAATTTGCTGAGTCATCCTTTCTTGCACCTGCAATCTATGCGCAAACATATCAACAATTCGGGGTATTTTTGAAAGTCCGAGGACTTTTCCTTTGGGCACGTAAGCGACATGTGCTTTACCAAAAAATGGCAGCATGTGATGCTCGCATAGACTGTAGTATTCAATGTCCTTCACGATCACCATTTCATCATAATCAACCGTGAACAGAGCGCCATTGACCAGTTGAACCGGATCGGTATTATAACCTCCCAGAATCTCCTGGTATGCTCGCGCAACGCGCTCAGGCGTGCGAACCAGACCTTCCCGTTCAGGATCCTCGCCAATAGCTCTCAATATCTCACGAACAGAGTTTGTGATGGCAGGCAGATCAAAAGCGTTTTCACCGGTAAGGTTGGGGGGTAGCACAAAATCATCATCATCTTCATAAGCCATAGTTAAATTCTCCTGAGCTTATTTTAACGCACATGCAGCCACTTCCGAGGCTGCATGTGCGTAATTTCTTCAGACTATCCTATCCAACAACTGGATCAATCAGACCGTAGGTTCCATCACGGCGTCGATACAGAACATTGATCTTTGAAGTTTCGGCATTATAGAACACAAAGAAATCTTCGTGACCGAGCAACTGCAATTGCTCAAGTGCTTCCTGCTCGTCCATGGGAGTCAATGTGAAGGTCTTCCTTCGAACAATTACTGGGGTAGCTTCTTCCTCTTCGACTTCTTCAGGAGTAGCAGCAGCAGTGATCTCAGCTGTCTCAGGAGCACGTTTGCGCCAATGCTTGCCCTTAAATCGCTCAATTTGTCGGGTCATCTTATCAACGGTCGCATCAATCGCGGCGTAGATGCTGTCTGCCCTTTCTTCTGAACGAAGGATGAAGCCTTTACCGCGGATGGTGACCTGGGCTGTAAAGCGATCTGAAGCATTCCTTGCGGTCTTGGCATACCCTAAATCTACACGGCATTCGGTGATTTCACTGAGGAACCTATCCAGCTTACCGACTTTTTTGGTTGCGTATTCCTTGATTCGGTCGGTCAATTCAAGGTCTTTTGTGTAAATATCCATATTTAGAGCCATGGGAACCTCCTGAATGATTTTAAGGAATTATACATGATATGTTATTTAAACGTAAATTCAATTGACATTGAAATCTGACTTCCCAACTGTAACCGCATAAACAAGCCCGGAATTTGCATCTTTCAGAGCCTGTGAGGCCGATTCGAGGGTGGCTCCTGTTGTGAAAACATCGTCGATTAACAAAATGCGCTTACCCTTGACAATGGCTGGATCTGCTTCAAACACCCCACGCACGTTTTCCCTGCGCGATTTCACATCTAAATTCACCTGGGATGCTTTCTCTCTGATCCGGCTTAGCCCTTCGGTAGACATAGGTTTCCCAAGCGCACCTGCCACAGGTCTGGCAAGGCGTTCGGCTTGGTTGTACCCACGTTGGTCTTGTTTACTTTTCGATAATGGAACCGGCACAACCAGGTCTATTTCCCAGTTTTCGGCCTGGATAACTTTCAGCAGGTAGCCCGCCAAAATCCGGGCAATGCCGATATCATTTTGGTATTTCAATTGGTGAACAGCCTCTCGGATCACTCCACCATAAAACGCATATGCCCTAAATTGTGTATAAGCTGGCTTGCGATTCAGGCAATTGGGGCAGTGCCCGGCCGTACTGACATACGCATTGCAATATGGGCACACATTTACAGGAACACGTTTGATCGTTGCGTAACACTCAGGGCAGATGATTTCCCCCTCCACACCGCACCCCAGGCAATGCGGCGGAAAGACCCAGTCAATGGCGTTCCACATCCACTCTGGCAATTGTGCTTTGATTTCTTGGATGTCCATCAGTTAGCGAAGGTGTTTTGGTAGAAAAGTTGTATGGCAGGCCAGAAAATCGACAATAACGTAAAAAGGATCATCAAAACCAGGATGATGATCAGAAAATATTCCAAGGGACTGAGGCGATTTCCCTGTCCTGAAGCCATACAAACCTCCTATGAAATTGGTTTTATCCATTATAATATTTTTGTAATTCCATGAGAACCTTAGTTAATCTATTGCCAGGGTGGCTTGAAACATCTAAGATTATGTATAGTTCTAAGAATGAAAAGGAGCAACATGAATGATATTTTTGATAAAGTGGCTGAGGATCAAGACCCAATAAAAAAGTTGATTTCCAAGATACCGGGTTTTCAAGGGTATATCGAACGCGGCGATCGCCGAATGTCCGACAAGTTACTGCGTGAAACCATCGCTAACGAATACGAAGCGCATTACCAGAGGATTTCGAGTTTACAGCGCGACTTGATTTCGCAGGGTGGTCTGGCTTACATCGATGATCTCGAAAACGCTGCCATCAAGTTGCGCCAGTTCATCGACCGTGTCCGAACTGCTTCCTATGGTTACGCGGGTCTGTTCGATGCGATCAAAATCAAAGAAGAAGAGCTGGCGACCATCTACCAATACGATGCTGCGTTATTGGAAAAAGGCGCCACTGTATCCGCTGCAATCGATAACGTCGAATCTTCCATCGGTACAGACGGTTTGCCCGCCTCAATCCGACACTTGATTTCAGTAAGCCAGGAATGCGTTGAAATCTTCGATAAGCGTTCTAATGCCCTCAAGGGCCTCGCGTAATTAGTTTATTCATATGTTCATGGAGGAATAATATGGCAAGAGTATTTGATGTTGTTGAATATCCAAGCGAGATGGCGGATGAATTGGTTCATCGTTTTCCCGAAACCGGTATTGCAGATTTACGCTTTGGTTCACAGGTTATCGTGCGGGAATCCCAGGCGGCAGTCTTCTTCCGTGATGGTCGCGCGCTGGATGTGCTCGGTCCTGGACGCCACACCATCAGCACGGCTAATGTGCCGTTGCTAACCAACCTGCTCGGAAAGCTTTTTGGGGATCGGACCCCCTTCACTGCCGAGATTTACTTTGTTTCCATGCGGGAATTTGCAGATCGCAAATGGGGTACCCCCCAGCCGATCATCGTCCGCAACACCGGTGTTGGCCTCGGAATTGCTCTTCTGCAGGGTTTTGGTACCTATAGCTTCCAGGTCACAGATCCTCAGCAATTTGTGACCCAGATTGTTGGTCAGCTCGGCACTTATCGCACCTCGGATATCGAAAACCGCCTTCGCACCATGCTGCTCTCCCGCTTGCAGGACCTGCTTGGAGAAACAACCTCGCAGACGAATGTGCTCGACTTGATCGGTCTCACAGATGAACTGGGGGCTGGTGTACGCGCCAAGGCCCAGGATGACTTCCTGGCGATCGGTTTACTGCTGAAATCATTCTACATTGGCAATCTTAAACCTTCGGATAAGTCAGCCAAAGAACTGCGCGATATGGGTATGCTCGACATGCAGACTTACACGCAGCTGCAGGCTGCAGATGCCATGCGTGACGCTGCTCAGAACCCCTCCGGTGGAGCAGGTCTGACGGCTGGAATTGGTGCTGGCATGGGAATTGGTAACGCCCTGTCGGGTTCGCTCGCAGGGATGATGCAGGGTCAAAGTCAGTCACAGACACAGCCGATAGCTCCCGCAGCAGCAGGAGGAATGCCTGACGTTATGACTCCTTCCGAGGCTGCTGGTTTTCTGAAAGTATCTGAAGAGGATGTGCTTGCAGCCATCAATGCCGGCGATCTCAAAGCCCGCAAGATTGGCAGCGCTTATCGTATCAGCAAAGAATCGTTGCAGGAATACCTGCACGGTTAATTCATGCTTGAATAGCAAAAGTGGCTGGTCACTAAAACCAGCCACTTTTTTGTTTTCAACCGATCGCCTTCCTGATCAGTTCACGGATCTGAGCTTCCACTTTTGCGTCCAATTCGCTAAGGGCAAAAGAAGTCGGCCAGAATGCACCATCATCCAGTTTGGCAGTATCACTGAAACCTAAGGTACTGTACCTTGAACCAAATCGATGTGCGCTCTGGAAAAAGACCAGAATCTTTCCGCCAAGCTGGTAGGCGGGCATTCCATACCAGGTTTTTGGATACAGGTCAGGAAATTCTTCCTTGATCATCTCGTGCAATCTCAAAGCAATCACACGTTCCACCTCAGGCATTTCGCCAATCTTATCCATCACAGCTTGTTCATCACTGGCCTTACTTCTTGCAACCTTATCTGCCTTCAGCTCTTTGGCGCGTTCCTTCATGGCTGCTTTTTCTTCCTCGGACCAATTTGATGCTGATGCTTCACCGTTTTTTGGTTTCTTTTCTGACATATTGAACCTCGCTTATGACATTCTACAAAACTGCATACCAGCAGTGAATCCGTTTTACAAGATAACCAGGCGAGTGTAAATTGTGTTCAAAGATTAAACACAAAAGGCATTCCAACCAAACGAATGCCTTATTATGTGCGTAAAGCAGATCTTATTTTTTGTTAGCTTCGATGGCCTTTATTGCATCACCGACGGTGTGAATATTTCGGGCGTCTTCATCGGAAATGTTGATATCAAATTTCTCGCAGAAACCATCGATCAGGAAGAATTGATCCATCGAGTCAGCCTTGAGATCTTCAATAAATCGGGTTTCCAACGTGATATCATCCCCATCGATTTTCAGGACATCCGTGACAACAGCCTTAACTGCTTCGAATATTTCGTTTTGTTCCATTTCTTACCTCTATTGTTATAATGACCTTAACTGTAACATAAAGATTGACATTTTTTGTAGCCTCTACTATAACACTTTATGATGAAAAAAGATGCACTCCTTCCACAAAGAAAAGATGATCACATAAGGATTAATCTTGAGCAGGACGTTCAGTCCATGATCTCAACTGGTTTTGAAAAAATTCATCTTAAACACAAAGCCCTGCCGGAATTGGATTTTGCACGCATCGATACAACATTGTCACTTTTCAACAAGCAACTCGCGGTTCCGATCTTGATTTCTTCAATGACGGGCGGCACGCAATCTGGCGCTGCCTTCAACCGCACGCTTGCATTGGCCGCGGAGCACTGTGGGATAGCCATGGGCGTAGGGTCTCAGCGTGCCGCCATTGAAAATCCCGAGCGAGCTGAGTCATTCAATATCAGAAAGTTTGCCCCGAATGCGCTGCTTTTTGCCAATCTCGGTGCTGTACAGCTCAATTATGGCTATGGAATAGATGAATGCAAAATGGCAGTAGATATGCTCCAGGCGGATGCGCTTTACCTGCATCTGAATCCGCTGCAGGAAGCTCTGCAGCCCGAAGGTAATCACAATTTTTCTGGCTTACTGCCGAAAATAGAAACGATCTGTCGCTCACTTCCTGTTCCTGTCCTGGTCAAAGAAGTTGGCTGGGGTATCGACCTGGATATTGCTCGAAAACTGCTGGAAGTTGGAGTCGCTGGCATCGATGTCGCTGGAGCGGGAGGCACTTCCTGGGCGAAAGTTGAGATGTATCGCCAGCCTGACCTACTTCGAGCCCCTATTAACCAAGCCTTCAGCGATTGGGGAATTCCGACTGCTCAAAACCTCCTTCAATTGCGAGAACTTGAAGGAAATCCAATTATTTTTGCCTCAGGCGGCCTTCGAGATGGTGTGGACCTCGCGAAAGCGCTTGCGCTTGGTGCGAAACTTGGCGGCTTTGCCCGCAAGTTCTTAATTGCTGCTAATAGCGGTGAATCGGAATTGATCAATCAGATCGAAATGATCAAGGCGCAGCTGAAAACTGCCATGTTTGCTTGCGGGGTCGGCTCTCTCCCGGGATGGAATATCAGACACGTGGATGTCGCCGGGCTGTTATGAGCGACCTGGCCTGGTTAAAAGACCAGTTTGAAGTAAGTTTGAAGCAATTTGTCCTGGACCGTACACCTGAAAGTCTGCCGGGGCTCCGTGAAATGGTCAGCTATCACTTTGGCTGGAATGACCCTACTTCCACAACTGGCAAGCGCTTGCGCCCGATGCTCTTGCTCACCAGCAGTCAATTGTTTGGTCACCAGCCAATGGATTTGATGCCTGCTGCCGTGGCAATGGAAGTATTGCACAATTACACCCTCGTTCACGATGATATCGAAGACCAGGGTCAGACACGCTTTGGACGCGAGTGCCTCTGGCGGCGATATGGTCTTGCCCCGGCTCTGAACGTTGGCGACTTTCTGTCCGCGATGGCACACGACATCTTCCATGAAGTTTTGTCAACTGTTGACCTTGCGGATTTTGCCAAAGCCTATTCCGTTTTTCGCCAGGCCACTCTGGACGTTTTCCGAGGGCAGTATCTGGATATTTACTTTGAGACTGAAAAAATCGTGTCGGTTGACCAGTACCTTGAAATGATCCGCTTGAAAACCTCGCGCCTGATTTCAGCGTCCATGCGAATTGGGGCGATCCTGGCCGGAGCGGATGAGGCGGCTGATCGGTCCCTCGAGGAGATTGGAGAGCATGCTGGTCTGGCTTTTCAGATCCAGGATGATTACCTTGGCATCTGGGGTGACACCGCTGACACCGGTAAATCAAATCTGACAGATCTCACGACCCGTAAGAAGACCTTCCCAATTCTTCTGGGTCTGGCAGAGAGCCTCGCCTTCAAAGCTGCCTGGGAAACGAATCCGCAGATCACTCCGGACCTTGCAAGGCAGTTGGCTGGGATGTTATCTGAAGCCAGGATCGACGAGAAAACTAACGACGCGGTTCTCGAACACCTGCGTGTAATCGAAGAAGGCAAGGAACGCTTAGCTAATTCAAGTAACAATAACAGCACAGCTATGTGGGATTTGCTGAATTCTGCTTTTACGCCAACTTTCGCTTCGACTTTGAAGCCGAATGCTCCGACTTAGCACGCCAGCTCGCCACGATCAGCCCTAAACCAACCCAATAATAAGGCAAACCGAAGGTATCCAGACTGAAACCCTCCACGATGAGAGCGATGATCAGAAGTTGCCCTGCCAACCCCATTGCCCTGAAGAGCCCGGATTGTTTTCGCTTTTCCACGGCTTTTGCGTTGCGCCAATGAACCACCACCCAGGCAACAAAAACAGAAAACCCGACGATGCCGGTCTCTGCGAGCAGTCTGACCCACAAGTTTTTGGCATTAGGGATGAAACCGTCGTAGAGCAAGACCGAAAGAATTTCAGGCAGGCGGTAACCAAAACTGGGAAGTGTTTCGGGGAAGTAGTAACCAGCCACTCCTAAACCACTGCCAAAAAACGGATGATCAACAAAGACCTTGAAAGCTGACTGCCAATAGATGATTCTTTCAGCAAAACCAAGTCGGCTTGCCCAACCCATAATTCCATACTGCTTCAGCAGAGTAACATTAAATAGCTGCTCCATGCGAGGATCCAGCCGGCGCATGATCAAGCCAGCAGGAAATACTAAAAATAACAGGATCACCAAAAGGAGCAGCCAGAGCAAGAGTTTCACAAAGAAATGTTGTTTTTTGGTGCGCTTCATTCCTGTCGCTTTTTCCCGCCCTTCCAGCCGCCTGTTGATCACTGAATTCGCCAGACGGAACAGAAGGTATGTGAAGACTACGATTACCGATATCCATCCGATCCTGGAAAAACTGAGGAACAGACTAATAATGCCGCCCGCAAGCAGGATGGCTTCGTAGGGTATCTTTCCAAACAACCGCTTCCGGTAGACCGATTCATTGGATGCAGTGAAACCGAGCCAGAGGGGAATGTATAAAATGTTTAGCTGATGAGCCAGCCACGACGGTTCAAATGCCAGCCCTGTCGCCCGGCCGTCATATAACCTGCCGGACGCAGAAACAATTGACTGAAAAGCACGCAGGCTTTGGGGAAATGCTCCTGTGATTTGGTAGGTTACGTACTGCAGACCAACGGCAAGGATGATAACCATCCCACCCAGGTTGATCCAGTGCAGAGCACTGCGTATCTGTGCTTGGTCTTCCAAACAATAAATGGTGACAAGGTAGAAGCCGAACCCAATCAGTAGAGTTACCAACCCTTCTACAGCATTTCTCCAGATGGGTATCGTCCTAAAGCTCGGAACTTCTCTCAAAAATGCAAGTGCGATGGAAAAGATTGCGATCAAAAAGAAAACATAGAGTGGTTGAAATTGTCGGGGTAATGCGCCCCTCTTCAAAAAGTCAGGTAGTACCACGATTAGAATCAGTAAAACCATCGGTAAAAACGACAGTGGCGCAACCATCGTGCCGCCAAAAAGCTTTGAAAGCAGCGGAAAACTTGTGATCGGCAAAGCCACCAACAACAGCTTCCAACTTATGTCGGCAAGTGTTTCCCTGAATTTACTCACGTTCTGACTCTTTCGTCAGCAATTCATCAATAACCAGCGCAGATACCAAACCTGCCAGTGCCCCGGCAAGGATCAGTATCGTTCGTTGAAACGCGATTGGACGGTCCGGGATAGGAGCCGGTTGGTACTGGCTGACATTCAACTCGCCAGTCAGTCCCAAGCTCAGCGGACTTTCCTGCAAAATGATACGTTCAGTTTCACTAAAGAGTTGGTTAGTTTTTTCCTCTGTCAATGACTGGCAAAAAGGGAGTGTTTGCTTGGTGGTGTCTTCAATGCAGGCTGTCAGCATTGCCTGGCTGGCCTTGGCTTCCGAAAGGGCAAGTGCGTGCGAATAGGCCTCGTTCAAGCGTTCATATGCATTTTCAGCCCAGGTAGTGGCTATGAGAGCTGCCACTTCCGGGTCAGTATCTCTTACTTTGATCAGCGTGCTCATCAATTGCCGCTCGATCTTCGTTTTGCCGGTTAACTCAGTAGCTGTGTAGGTGAAGCCCTCATCAGCCAGGCTTTGCCTGACCCTCTCAACCACATCCGGATGGAACATGAGCGTGCCAACGAGGTCGACCTGTGAATCCACCATGATTTCCGTCACATTCGTACCCGTGACTACCTCCAGGTTAGTGGTCAGTTTCGAAATGGCTTCATATTTCGGGGGGAGAAAAAGGCTGAGAATCAGCCCCACTAAGGCACCAAGGAGCATCAGACCTGCCACACCAAGCCACTCAGTCGGCTTCGCATGAATAATCCTGGGTTTGAAATCTGTCTTTCCTGAGGGCTTTCCCGTTTTTTTCATCGATCGCTAACACTCCTGAGATTTTTGGTATTTTAACACTGCCATCGAGGAATGACAAACCCCTGCTTCTGCTGGTAAAATCCCAGCATGCTCACCTACTCAATTGACAAACCTTTAATCCACTGCGCGAATGTGCTTGGGGAATGCCCGCTCTGGGATCCTATCCGCGAAACGCTCTTTTGGATTGACATTGACCTGGGATTTCTTTATGAGTTTCAGTTAGAAAATTCTGACTTAAAAGTCCACAAAATCGGACAAAAACTCGGTTGCATCGCACTCACCGACACGAATCAGTTGCTGCTCGCGACTGAACTGGGTTTTGCCTTTTACCGTCCGGGAGATCCTCCCCCCAAAAACTTCCTGGAAATAATCCCCCGGGGCGTTGGCTGCATGTTCAACGACGGCAAAGTTTCACCAGATGGTGAATTTTGGGTTGGTTCAAAAGGTCCACGCGGTGCCGCCAAACTGTATCGCCTTTCGCACGAGCTAAGATGCGACATCCTTCTGGAGGATATATCGATATCCAATGGAATTGGCTGGAGCCTTGACCATAGGTTCTTTTTCCACACCGATTCTCTCGACCATTCCATCTACCGCTACAGCTTGCAGGGTAAAAAGCTAAACAACAAAGAAATCTTTTACACTACCCCGGAAGGAACGCCAGATGGGCTGACCATCGATGCCGATGGCAATCTTTGGGTCGCGATCTGGGATGGTGGGCGTGTTGTTCAAATATCCCCTGAGGGCAAAGAACTCGCGCAAATTCTTTTACCTGTTAGCCGCCCCACGTCGGTGGCATTTGGTGGACCTGACCTGCGTACGCTCTATATCACCAGTGCGCGCGTCGATCTCTCAGAGAACGAATTGAGCGCTCAACCTTATGCGGGAGCGCTGTTCTCAATTCAGATGCAAGTAGCAGGAATGCCAGTAAATCGCTTCAACCTACGCGCAAATTAGGAATATTAATAAATACTATTTCTAATCCTCTTCAACTTCACCAGTCTTTTCATTACGGAGACGGTCGTGCGTGTTTAGAATTCGTTTTCTCAGACGCAAGCTTACCGGGGTGACTTCCAGCAGTTCATCGGGTCCCAGGTATTCAATCATCTCATCCAGGCTCATCTGCCTTGGTGGATTTAGTCTTTCATCCAAATCCCGAATAGACTGGCGCATGTTGGTCAGGTGCT
>WOZA01000097.1:0-5563 GCA_011620505.1 Anaerolineaceae bacterium | reverse complement strand
GGATTTAGTCTTTCATCCAAATCCCGAATAGACTGGCGCATGTTGGTCAGGTGCTTTTTCTTGGCAATATTGATCGAAAGATCCTGCGACCGCGGGGTCTCACCCACGATCATGCCTTCATAGACTTCCACACCGGGACCGATAAACAGGGTTCCCCGGGGTTCGGCATTTTTCAATCCATACGTCGAAGAAATCCCATCCTCCCTGGCAACGATCGAACTGGTAGTCCTGCTCTCAATAGCGCCTTCGAGTGGTTGGTTCCCCACGTAAAAGCTGTTTAGGATACCCTTTCCGCGGGTGGCATTCAAAAACTTGTAGCGAAAACCCAGCAAACCTCGGGTAGGCATGGAATAGATCAGATGCACCGTTCCATCCGGGTTGTTGGTCATATTCGTCATTTTGCCCTTACGCTGACCGAGCATTTCGACTACGATCCCGACACTGTCGCTGTCCACATCGATGTGCACTTCCTCGAATGGCTCCAGTTTTCTACCATTTTCATCCTCGACGATGATCGCTTCAGGTCTGCTGACCTGAAATTCGTATCCTTCACGCCGCATCGTTTCAATCAGGATGCCAAGGTGCAGCTCTCCGCGCCCGGATACTAAAAATGTATCTTGCTGGTCAGTTTGAGCAACCCGCAAGGCGATATTCGTGCGCAGCTCCTCATTCAAGCGCTCCCAAAGCTTCCTGGTGGTGCTCCACTTGCCCTCTCGACCACTCAAAGGCGAAGTATTGACGCCAAATGTCATTTGAACTGTTGGCTGTTGAACCGTGATTGCGGGCAGTTCGACAGGGTTTTCCACATCCGCAAGCGTCTCTCCGATCTGGATATCCTTTAGTCCACCAACAGTCACAATCTCCCCAGCGTCAGCCATTTCTATGGCAACCTTGGATAAGCCCTGGTAAGCAAACAAATACTTTGCCTGGATCCGCTCGGAAGTGCCATCCAGCTTCATGCGCATTAATTGCTGCCCTGCCTTTATAGTCCCGGCATGGATCCTGCCAGTTGCTGTTACGCCGCTGTACTCGTCATAACCGAGGTTGGTGACCAGCATCTGAAACGGTGCTTCAACATCCGCCATTGGTCCGGGTATGTAACGCAATATGCTCTCGAATAAAGGAGCAAGGTTATCAGCAAGGTCAGTTGTGGTTCCTGCGCGTCCGGTAAGCCCATCGGCATAGATGATCGGGAACTCAAGTAGCGCATTGCTGGCTCCAAGTTCAACAAACAGATCAAAAGTGGCATTCAATGCCTGGTCAGCATCTGCATCCCGTCGATCTAATTTATTGATGACTACGATAGTGGGCAGATTTTTTGCGATAGCTTGCTTGAGCACAAACCTGGTTTGTGGCTTGGGACCTTCAACCGCATCCACCAGCAGCAGAACACCATCCACCATATTCATGATCCGTTCGACTTCTCCGCCGAAATCGGCATGTCCTGGCGTGTCGACGATATTGATCTTGACCAAATCGCCAGTTTCGGGATCCGGCAGGGTGATGGCAGTATTCTTTGCCAGAATCGTAATTCCACGCTCTCTTTCCAGGTCGTTGGAATCCATGATCCTTTCCTGGACCTTCTGGTTCTCCCGGAATACCTTTGCCTGTTTCAGCATGGAGTCGATCAGGGTTGTTTTACCGTGATCCACGTGGGCGATGATCGCCAAATTCCTTATGTTCTTACGTTCTGCCAGCATTGACTATTCTCCACTTTCCAATAAAAAACCCGGCGAACCGGGTTTCTGCTATTCATTCAGACCAATAACGTCCCAAAAAAACGGGGGCGCTTCCACCGGTTCGTCTACTATCTCAACCGCATTTCTCAGTTTTTCCAAAACCTGATTGAGTTTCTCTTCGTCGTTGGCGTGAACCTCAAAAAGCGGTTGTTTTTCAGCGACCATATCGCCAATTTTCACTTTCACCAGGATGCCAACTCCAAAATCGATTTTGTCATCCTTTTTCGAACGGCCAGCGCCCAGCAGCACTGAGCTCTCGCCAACTTCTTTTGCGTCCACTGTCCTGACCCAACCACTTTTGGTGGCTGTGATCGTTTTGTGGATCCTGGCTTTCGGTAAGCGGTCAAGCTCGCGGATATAGGAGACATCGCCACCCTGGGCAGCGATTAACTCCTCGAACTTGATCATGGCACTGCCATCAGCAATGGTCGCCTCAGCCATCGCTAAGGCTTCTTGCATGGACGCGGCCTTTTTGCCAAGGATCAGCATGTAAGCTGCAAGGTGCATACAATGATAGCGGTAGTCCTTAGGAGCTTTTCCTCTCAGCAGCTCAACCGCTTCTTTGAGTTCCAAAGCGTTTCCAACGGCTTCTCCAAGGGGTTGATCCATTGGTGAAAGCACCGCAATCACCCGGCGTCCGCTGAGGTTTCCAATCGAAACCATCACATTCGCGAGTTCGCGCGCTTCGTCAAGCGTCTGCATGAAAGCACCTTTACCAACTTTTACATCCAAAACAATCGCATCGGCACCGCCAGCAATCTTTTTACTCATCACGGAGGAAGCGATCAATGGAATTGACGGAACAGTGCCTGTAACATCCCGAAGCGCGTATAGTTTTCCATCTGCTGGAGCAAGGTCCGCGCTTTGTCCCGTCAGGACAATTCCAATCTGTTTCAACTGGCTGATGAATTCGTCAGTTGACAGGTTACTCCTGAAGCCTGGTATCGATTCGAGTTTATCGATCGTGCCACCGCTAAAGCCTAAACCCCTGCCAGACATCTTGCCAACCGGTAACCCGCAGGCTGCCACCATTGGAGCAACACTCAAGGTGGTTTTATCCCCAACACCGCCGGTGGAATGCTTGTCGACCACGAGTTTACCAATTTCGCTCAGATCCAGAACTTCACCGGAATGCGCCATTGCCATGGTCAGATCAGTGATCTCCTGGTCATTCATCCCGTTAAGAAGGACTGCCATTGCCCAGGCGGACATTTGATAATCAGGTACTTCGTCATGAGCATAGCCTGCAATCAGAAAGTCTATCTCAGGCTTGGTGAGAGGCTGCTTGTCCCTTTTTTTTATGATCAAATCCAAAGCGCGCATACAAAGTCACTTATTCTGCTGGGTAGATGCAAATCTTCCGATTTGGTTCCTCGCCGATTGATTCAGTATAAACCAGGTCGTTTTTCCGCAATTCCATGTGTATAATCCTGCGTTCATTGGCTGGCATGGGCTCAAGGCATTGCCTGCGGCCGGTCGAAATGACCTGCTCGGCCATTCTGCGAGCAAGCTTCTGCAGCTCAATTTCACGGCGATGGCGGAAGTTCTGGATATCCAATTGCAGTGGGATCCACTGGTTAAGTTTTTTGTTTACCATGAGACTGGTGATGTACTGCAACGCGTTCAGGGTTTCAGCCCGGCGACCTATCAGAAAACTCAGGTCCGAACCTTCGATGTTGACGTAGATCACTTCCCGTTCTTCATCTTCCTGGTAGACCTTCTGGACACTAACCCCAGCCTGAACATCCATTTTTTCAAGCAGTTCCAACACGGTTTCTTTGACCACTTCTTCGACATCTGTCAATTCGAGGTTTACCGGCTCAGTCATATTTGAGCTTGTTTCTGCTTCAAACATTTCTTCAAAACTGAGATCATCATCGTTTTCAACGGTCGCAATTTCTTCTTGTGTTTCAGCAGATTTGTTTGCTTCGACGCTGGCATCCACAATGGTTAGTTTGATGCGGGCTTGTTTGGAGGCAAAGTGGAATAAATTCCGTTTCCCTTCATCCAAAACTTCAACTTCCACATCCTTTCGTTCGACCCCCAATTGCTCCAGACCTTTCTCAATGGCTTCTTCGACCGTCGGAGCAATGACCTCAAGAGTGGTTTTGTTCTTCGTCATCAGGCACACTCAACTTTCAAAATTGCTTATTTCTTCATCTTTGGGCGTTGGCGTTTCGCAGACGCGCGGGCTGAAGGTTTGCTGACTTTTTCTACAATGACAGGTTCTTCTTCTTCCTCGTCCGGAAGATCAGGAAGGACTATGACCGGTTTGCTCGGCTTAGGTTTAGTTTTGATCCAGGGGAAAATCCTCGACCAATCTGTTTTTCCCATTGCTGCATATTGAGCAACGGTTGTCAGGTTGCTGACCAAAAAATACAGAGCCAGACCCGCTGAGAACTGGTAAGAAATGATGCCCATCATGATGGGCATCATCATGTTCATACTATTTGTCATGGCTGCAGTTTGTTCGCTGCCTGGTTCTGTTGGCGGCGTCATTACCCGGGTTTGAACGATGGTAGACAAAACGACCAGGATTGCCAGTACTGGAATTCCGACTCCTGCAATTATCAGGCGTTCTGGCTGACCAAGGTCCATCCAGAGGAAGCGGTTCTGGATGGGCAATATCTTGTTGGCATCAAGGAACGGATAAACAAGCCGCTCCAGCTTGATCAATTCAAGTGGTGTGCTGGCCATCGCCCGCATAATGCTCTGATAAAGACCAAGGATGATCGGAAGTTGGATCAGCAGTGGGAGACAAGAGCTAAACGGACTGACTCCGAGCTCTTTGTATAACTTCATCTGCTCTTCTGCCAATTTTTCCTTGTTATCTTTGTATTTCTCTTGCATTTTCAGATAGCGCGGATTTTTCTGCAACTCCTGCATAGCTTGCGAGGATTTGATCTGCCTGGCAGTCAGAGGGAAAGTAATCAGTTTAATCAGAATGGTAAACAGAATGATCGCAACGCCAAAATTCTGGACCAGCATCGTGATCATCAATAAAACATTCGTAAAGGGTTGGACAATCAGGGTATCCCACATAGTCGACCTCTCTATCTCTCAGGGTTGAAGGTCCAGACAGGCTGACCTTGAAAATCAAATGCGTAGACCAGATTGTCCCCCTTGATGGCGCCAACAAGGATCAAGTTCTCAGTTACAACTGGCGTGGTGTATACGTTTCCGCTGACGATGCGAGACCAGATGGCTTGTTGGTTCATGCCATACATGGTAACAGTGCCGTCTTCCAGAGCTGCAACAAATCCCTTACCTTCGACCAGGGTAACTCCTGCCAACATTGAACCTCCGGCATTGAATTGCCAGTTTTCAAGCCCAGTTTCTGGAGAAAGGGAGATAATCTTGCCAGTTTTATCGTTAAAAATGACCTGACCGTCTACCAGGATTGGTTCTGACCAGACACTTCCCAGATTTCCACCGCCGTCATACCGCCAGACAATTTCACCACTTAGCCGATCGATTCTCACAAACTCATTTGCGAGAGTGCCAACATAAATTGAATCTGTCTGCGGATCATAGACAGGCGAGGCAATCACAGCCCCATTGAGCGCCACTTCGCGAATGGTCGTACCATCTGCCTTGTTGAGGAAAACTACTTTACGGTCCTGTGAACTGACAATCACCATATCCTCAACGACCAGCGGCTCAGAGATATAAGCAAATTGACCGTGATGGGTCCAGACCAGGGTGTTATTTTCATCGATCGCGTAAATGTTGTGATCAGAATTAGGCGCAATAATCAGGTTGCCGTCTTTGGCAGCCTTACCCTGATACCAGCCCTTGGCTTCGGTGAAGGTCCACTCGACAGT
>WOZA01000061.1:7128-11808 GCA_011620505.1 Anaerolineaceae bacterium | reverse complement strand
TGATCAAAAATTTCTTCAGTCTCTCCGGGAAAACCGCAAATAATATCCGTGGTGATGGCAATATCAGGTTTTGCTCCCCTGATATGCTTGAGTATCTCTCGAAACCTTGCTGTATTCATAGGTCGGTTCATTTTCCGTAGAATTTCATCCGAACCAGATTGCAGGGGGATGTGCAAATGCGGGCAAAGCCGTGGGTCTTCGAAAAGTGAAATTAGCTCAGGGCTCACATCCCAGGGTTCTATGGATGAAAGGCGGATGCGTGGAATTTCAGTTTGATCCAACAGCGTTTTCAGCAAATCGCTGATCGATTGCCTGGGTAGAAGATCTTTTCCCCATGAACCAAGCTGCACTCCCGTCAGGACGATTTCCTTAACCCCCAGATTATGCAGCTTTCTGCTATAAGCGATCACGCTGTTAGCGTCGGTACTGACCGAATGCCCCCTTGCAACCTGGGTCAAACAATAGGCACAGCGGTTATCACAACCATCTTGCACCTTCACAAAACCACGGGTTCTGTTCCTCGAGCCTAAATCTGGCCGATAAAAACCAGACCCAAAAATCTTTGGCGAGGCTTTCTCTATCAAGTCCACCAGGATTTGTTCTTTTTGGGTGTTATCGTATGCTTGATCCAGCATTTGCTGCTGCTCAGTTGGTTTGTCCTTACTGATGCTAACCCAACAACCGGTACCAATCACATGCGCGTTTGGAAAAAGTGCTTTATGGTGCCTCAACATTTTCCGCGAGTCTGCGGAAGCTTTTGCCGTAACACAGCAAGTATTAATGACTATCTCATCAGCTTCTTCAGGGTTCGAGACCACTTCCACGCCGGATTCAGTCAGCGAAAGCGCAAGATGTTCTATTTCCGCCTGATTCAGGCGGCAACCGACCATGTTCAGGAAAACTTTCATCTACGGCTTGGTAACAATGAATTGATTGAATATAAAAGATCCTGCTCCGTCCTGGCCGGTCTCCGCAAAGACACCAACATCCCCTTCCGTGAGCTGGTCATCCTCAGCACTGACAGCGAGCTTACCATTTACCGATAAACTCAACGTATTCCCGACGCAGGAGACCTCGAGCAAGTTTGTCCCATCATCCTGGATCACATCGTGGTTGTAGCTCATTTTGCCGTCAGGCAGGGTGCTGCTTTCCCCGTTGACCACCTTAACGATGCCCGTGTATCCATCAGGGGTGACAAAAAAACGATAATAGTTTTGATTGTCCTGGTAACGGCAAACAATGCCGAGGTAAGAATCATTGCTGCCCGTTATTTTCTGGGTTTCGACCTGGATCTTTATGTCGCTAAACTGCAAACCAGTGGTGGAAATTGATCTTCCACCCTTCTGATTAATTGAGATCAAGTACCCTTCACTGGAATAGCCCTTCAGTTCATAAACGTTGTTGACAACTTCCCAACCCGTTGTGTCATCGCTGAAATCATCCTCCAGCAAAATCTCACCACTGGCCTTCCAAGGTAGTTTATCCTGGCTGACTTGCAGTTTTTGAATCGATGAACAGCTATTGAGAAGAACCAGGCAAATTACCAAAAGTACGAATAATCGCGTTTGTTTCACGAATTAATCATACCAGAAAAGTTGGGGGTTTCGTGCCTGAATAGTAACACCCCGCCATGCCGTGTGCTGGGGGGTTTTGAACCTGCAATAGCAGGATGGTCCTACTACCAGGATCGATCTTGACTTCTGTCTATCATGTCACCTGGATAAGGTCAGACCTTTTTCGTTCGTGTTGGTACAAAACTGAATATCAGCATCACGAACACAGCAGGGTATCTTCCTTATACCACATTTTTGGATTTAGCTGACTTTCATCCTCAAGAACTGTATAATCTAACAGTGAGAAGTGAGGTGAAAACCATGCTCAAGCGTTTATTTATTGCTATCGATCCTGAACCAGCCCTGCTGGATACAATTTTCAGGCTGATTTCGACCATTAAGCGTGAATATCCAGTGGAAGGTATGCGCTACACAGCCCCACAAAACCTGCACCTCACCTTGCTGTTTCTAGGGGATACCGACGAAAATTTAATTCCAAAAATTGGAAACAGACTGGATAAGATCTGTCAGAACTTCACAGAGTTTGACCTCGAGTTTGCCAATCTTGGTGCCTTTCCTTCCCGGCGTAACCCCCGCATTCTCTGGCTCGGCGTAAACAATCCTGAGCCTGTCAGCGTACTGGCAAAAGCGATAATTCATGATTCGGGTATGGTTGCCGCACCTGAAAAAGACCAGTTTTCTCCTCACCTGACCCTTGGCAGAGTTTCTGAGAGTGCCCGTGGGGTATCTGAAGAGGTGTTTTCCAGGCTTTTTGCCAAACTAGGCAACGTAAAGGCTGGGTCAACCAGGATCCGGGAAGTGCTTCTATACCAAAGCGTTCTCAAACCTGGCGGGCCGGCATACACTGTACTAAGTCGTCATGCTCTCAAAAAACTGTGCTAAACTACCTTCAGTGAGGTGAAAACTGGAACCAATAATCTTAGCTCGCAGGATCGCACAAATTCTTGAAGACAAACTCGCAGAAAATATTCTGCTTCTCGATCTTAATGGTATCTCTGACTTTACAGAATCTTTTGTAATCGCTAACGGCACCAGCGAAAGAATGCTGCAGAGTCTGGCTGATTATGTTCGTGAAATTATTAAACCAGAAACCGGATTAAGCCCTGTTATAGAAAGCAGTGGTCAATCCGGCTGGATAGTCTTGGATTACGGCTATGTAGTAGTTCACTTGCTGAGCCCCGAAATGCGGGATTATTACGACCTCGAAGGCTTGTGGCAGAAAGCCAAAGTCGTGCTCAGCGTCCAGTAAACCTGCAATCTAAATGAATTCTTCCATGATCTCCTGCGCATGCTCCGCAGGTTTTACTTTATCATAGATCTTCACAAGGTTACCTTCTTCGTCGATGAGGAAAGTAGTGCGGTTAATGCCGTAATACTCTCGACCCATGTACTTCTTTAATCCCCAGACACCATACATTTCACTGACTTTGTGATCTGGGTCGGAGAGTAAAGGAAAGGGCAGTTGATACTTTTCCTGGAATTTGGCATGCGATTCCGCGGAATCAGCGCTTACGCCCAGGATAACAATATCATTTTGCTTGAATACTGAATAATTGTCCCTGAAACTGCAGGCTTCGGCAGTGCATCCCGGCGTATCATCTTTCGGATAAAAATAGAGAACCAGGCGTTTACCGCGATAGTCTGAGAGTTTGTGCTGTTCCCCATTTTGATCGCTGAGTTCAAATTCCGGGGCTGGTTTGTTTATTTCTAAAGTCATATCTTCCTCCATGGCTTATTTGATAAGTAAAGGATACGCCAAAAGATAGATCAAAGAAAAGAACTGTACAATCGCCAGGGCTCTTAATAACCGCCAGTTTGGGCGCATTCCTGCTGCCATTTGCTCTAAAAAGAACACCTCCACCCCACTCACAAGGCTGAGTAACAGTGTTGGCCAGTTCCGGGACCACGTATTGCTGGCTGCCAAGTAAGCCAGCAAACTAACATAAGTTAGTACCGCAAAACCATGGTGAAACTTGAGCGCTTTTTCCCAACCGACAGAAGCAATGAAGTGGTTACTTCTGGAAGAACTGTTTTGATCATAGTCAGAAAACAAAAGGGTAATCGCGGAGGTTGCATACAGGAAAAAAATTGGCATCCAAAGTACGAAGAGCAGGTAAGAAAACGAATACTCCTGGATCCCACTTCCGAGAAGGAACATTAATGGAGAGACTACCAAACCTTCGAATAGCCACGACATCGAATTAAACCAAAGGCGGCTAAACCTGCCCATCGGTAAAAACATTACAAAAGCAAGGACAATCAGAAGCAGTAGGTTGGTGCCAATGAGCACTTCGGCTTGAAGGAGTAGATAAAGGCCGGCAAAAATTGCGAAAAAAGCTCCCAGAATCAGTATCTGAGCCGTTGAAGATCGATTTTGCCCGGCTGATTTAACCCTGGTGAATGGATTCACCCGGTTGGAGGTCAGGTAGAGTTGGATTGTCTGCAGAATGTAAAGAGCATAATAGATAATCAAACCTGCTGCCAGGCTAAGGAAATTGATCGAACGTCCTGACGAACTGGCGATCATCACTCCCAGCAAATAACTGGCAGTCGCTGAAGCAGCGAAAAACCCGTTGAAGTTAAGTTTCATTTTTTGCATTCAAATATTTTAACATGCCTCAGCCCCCAAAAGCCGGGTGATATAATTTTTCTGATGATGAAAAAATGGCTTGTTTTGCTCCTGGTCTTTTTTCTCCTTGAAAGTTTTGGCACGCAGGGAATTTCTCCCGCTGAGACTCAACAGACGAATACACTCTATGTAGCGAACACTGAAAATGATTGCTCTGGTTACACCGACTGTTTTTTCAACGATAGCACGGATCTGCCAGAGTCCAACGCCTTGATGAAAGCCATCAAATTCGCCAAAGACAACACCCTCACTGACGTAACCGTCAACATACTTTCTCCCTATTACATTAACAGCCATATCGTCCAGGTTGATTATCCGGTTAGCATTATCGGCAAGAATACTGGCTGGATCAGCACCTCCACCAGTGACTGCAGCCGGCCCATGTTTGTCATTTCAGCCCAGGCTACCATACGTGATATATCCCTGAATGATGGCGCCTGTGACAGCCCATCAAGGGACTTGTTGGTCGTGAACAGT
>WOZA01000061.1:0-7028 GCA_011620505.1 Anaerolineaceae bacterium | reverse complement strand
TCAACCCCTTTTAGCAGTTACGCTGGCAGTCCTTATCCTTGCAGCAATTTTTTTGACGTATTTCTTCCTCCGTCAGCATCTCCTGGCACAATCACCCTATCATTTGCTTATCGTGATACCAATGATTGTGCTCCAATTATCCAATCCGCTGCCTATTGTGGTTCCGGAAATCAGACCCGGTTCCCGCTGCTTTGGTACGATCCGAAAACCCAAGTGACAGATAAATGGGACAAAACCGGCGATATACCCCAATCCTCAGTGGGCAGCATTTACGCCGGTCAGGAAACCACTTGCCGAACAGCTTCGAAAACCATTGAGGTTATCGTCGACAATAACGGTCGCCCCGATCTGTTGAATGACCTGTTCTTTACACCTTTCGTGATCGGTTACGAGCAAGCAGGGGTGCTCTCCTTTACTGCCTCAGCCACGACAAATTCGATCAATCTAAACTGGACGACCGTTACTGAAGTAAACACACTCAATTTTTACATCACGCGTTCAACAACCTCCGAAGGTACCTACGAAAAAATCTCTGGCGATATAGCAGCTACAGGCTCACCTTCCTCTGGCAGCAGTTACAGTTTTTCAGATTCCGCTGTGACAATAGGGCAGACATACTATTACAAACTTGTGGTTATCAATTCTGACGGATCTGTGCAGCAAACGGTAGGACCATTGAGTGCTTCTATCGCACCTCTATCTACTGCCACCAACACCCGTACACCCACGCGTACACTTACTCCTACCCGTACAATTACTCCTACTCGAACCCTGACGCCGTTTCGCACTGCCACTTCTGCCTTCAGGACCGGGGTCCCTGGCGATCCAACACTATTTCTACCCACACCCACTGACACTGAAACTCCAACTATCGAGCCGTCGCCCGATCTCAGCCTGACTCCAGAAGGCACACCTGCCCCCTCTGAGACGCCTTCCCGCACACCAACGCCCACTATTTCAGGAACACCAAACTCTGGGTTGCTTGGAAAAACCGACCGCTATTCAGGTCAAAAACAAGTGCCCTTCTTCCTGGGTGGAGTGGCTGTGTTGATCCTGTTTGTGCTCCTGGCAGTTTACATCAACCGTAAACATTGATTTTTTGACTTTTGGATTTTAGTATGCTATTCTATGCCCATTATTAATAGGGTAATCCTGATATGTTAAAAGAACGCGTCTCAGATAATGTCTACTGGTTTCAAAGTGAAGTCTATGCGCAAGTAACTGCAGGCACCATAGTTGGACCACAATGGGCGGTTCTGATCGATACCCTCATGCCATCAGAAACACCGCTCATTCGCAATTTCATCGAATCGCAGCTTATGGTCCCGGTCAAGTACATCATTAATACCCATCATCATGCGGATCACTCCTGGGGCAATTGTATTTTTCCGAATGCCAAGATTATCGGGCATCAACAATGCCGTGACCTCATGCTTGATAAAAGCACGTCAGCATTGGCTGAGGCCGGGCAGGAAAACTCTATTTTCCGCGATATCTGCATTTCGCCGCCCCAAATCACTTTCAGCTCAGGCACTTTAACACTGCGAGTTGGGAAGAAACAACTTCAGATTTTTGCTACCCCAGGTCATTCTGCTGATAGCATTTCGGTGCTTCTGGAAGACGAACGAATTTTGTTCGCGGGCGACGCGTTTATGCCAGTGCCGTACTTTGTCGGTGGAGATATTGAAGTTCTGGCGCAATCAATTTCTCACATCGGCAACATGGGGTTGGAGAACATCGTTCAAGGTCATGGCGATATCATTCTGCGCGGGGAAATCGAGGAAGTAAAAAAACACAACCTCGAGTACCTGAAAACCCTGCAGAAGATTGTAAGAACTGCGATGCGGCGCCGAAACCCACTGGAATTTCTCTCAGCGCAAGACATCGAAGATACCGGAAAACACCGTGTCAGCCTGGGCGGTCTGGCGCAGGAATTGCATATTCGCAATCTGCAGTGGCTTTATTACCAGGAGATCAGGAAGCTCGAGGCTTAGGCAAGGCTAACGACAATAAACATAATAATTATCAACCCTGCCATTAGCAGTGGTTCGATCAGTTTTCGCCGGGTCAGAGGACCTTCAATCACCATCAACGCAGTCAGAATATACAGCACTCCGCAGACAACCAGCCCGTTTTGGATTGGTTTCAAAAAAAGGTAATACATAGCTCCCGCGATTTCCGCGGACAACACCCCACAAACAAGCACAATTGAAAACGCACCCTTACCATTTGTTCGTAGATGAATGGTTCGGTATGCAACGAACCCTGCCGCGATCAAAATTAGAACCACCTGGACATACATTCTCAACTGGGAAGCTGCCAGCGAAATCGTGAAAGCCAAAAAAAGACCAAATGCCAGGCTGATCAGAAGTGGAGCCACAACCTGATAGGTTTCTCCCCTGGGACTAAGCACGCGGTATTCGGCATTCAGGATTACTCCAATTATCAGCAAACTTACTCCAAGGGTAAACCACCAAACCAGATTCCTTTCCAGTTGAATTAACAAAGTACTTGTGATCAATGTTGCCAGGCTGGGAAGCACAACATTCGGGATCAATACCCAGGGAATACCTTCTTTTTTCTCAAGATCTGGGTTCGTGGCAAATAACCAAAAACATCCCCCGACGCAAAGCAGCATCAACACCACCGGAACCAACCCAATCACACTGAAATTAATGATGAAACCGAAAAGATTCGTACCAGAAGTGAGCGGCTCTCGCGGCATCAGGTACAACGCAGCAAAGAACGTTGCCAGGGTCGCAAGAAAAATGCTAAAGCGATTGATATAACGATTCTCCAAAACGAGCACCTCAATTTTTGTATTCTATCACCACTGAAGTGAACAGAAGTTCCCTGCTTCCCTTCATTTAATGGTAAAATTACAAGGTTATGAAACTTATGCTACCATTCCAAAAACAACCAAAGATATTTGCAGCATTTAAGGCTGGTTACGAGACCGTTTCAAAACACCTTTACCTGGTTCTTTTCCCAATTATCCTTGATCTTTTCTTACTTTTCGGCTTTCGAATCACCATCGTTGATTTGATGCAGAGTGCAATCCAGCGCTTCGTCTTACCACCTTCAGCCACGGCTGATCTGGTCGCGAGTTGGGAAACTTTAAAAATCCAGTCGATTGAATTCTTCCGCTATTTTAGTCTGACAGCCTTCCTTCGTTCTTTTCCGGTAGGAATACCAAGCCTCTTTTCCTTCACTGCGTTCGAACGCAATCCACTCGGAGAATATCAGTTTATCCAACTACAGCAACCTGGCTCAGTTTTTCTTGTCATTCTAGGATTGTCCCTGATTGGATTGTTTTTCGCTTACTTCCTTTACCGGTTAATCGCCAGAGCAACCTCCACCCAATCTGTGTCGGTTGAATCTATTCTTGAGCCGCGGTCATTACTATCATGGGTGTTGATTCCAATCGTTTCAATCATCTTCACACTTGTGGTCCTCTTCCCCGCCATGCTTTTGATCAGTCTGATTGGTACCTTGCTTCCAATTTTTACTTCGATTGGCTACTTCTTCCTTACCATTGCTATTATCTCGCTCATTACACCAGTCCTTTTCACGCCCCATCTGATCTTTCTGGAAAAAATGACTTTCACCCAGGCATTGCTCACCAGCTTTCGTACTGTGCGATTGACCAACGCCAAGAGTACAACGTTTCTTTTCCTTGCGATCCTGGTGAGTTATCTGACCAATATGCTCTGGCGGATCCCACCAGATGATTCCTGGATGTTATTGGTCAGTGTTTTTGGGCACGCATTGATCTCAATCATAATACTCGCAGCAAGCTTTCATTTCATCATTGACGCGCGCAATTCCGTCCGTGAATTCACTGAAAATCTGATGTCAGAAACTGATCTGGCATAAACTTTGGAGCAAAACTTGAACAATAAACCCGAACATTACAATGCAGGTGATATCCAGATCCTCGAAGGACTTGAGGCTGTACGTCGCCGACCTGGCATGTATGTTGGCGGCACCGACATCAAAGCCCTTCATCACCTCATCTACGAAGTTGTTGACAACTCCATTGATGAAGCTCTTGCCGGCTACTGTGATCGTATTTCGGTCACGATTCACGCGGATGAAAGCGTGACTGTTAAAGATAACGGCCGCGGAATTCCCGTGGAAATCCACCCGGAGAAGAAGATATCAGCTCTGCAGGTTGTTATGACCGTGCTGCATGCTGGGGGCAAATTTGGCGGTGGATCCTACAAAGTCTCTGGTGGTTTGCACGGCGTGGGTGTTTCGGCAGTAAATGCGCTGTCGGAATGGTGCGAAGTCACCATACACCGCTCAAACAAAATTTATTTCCAAAGGTACGAGAAAGGAATTCCTAAGGAACCCGTCAAAGCCATTGGCACATACACTGGCGATTACACTGGCACTTCGATATCTTTTCATTTTGATCGTGAAATTTTCAAGGATGAAGCCAGCTTCCGTTTCGAAACACTCGTCCAACGTTTTCGGGAAATGGCTTTTGTTACCCGCGGTGTCAGCATCCAGTTGATTGACGAGCGGGACGGCAAGGAAATGACCTTCCACTTCGAAGGTGGGATTGCTTCCTTTGCCCGATACATTAACCGCAATCGTGAAACACTCCATCCATTGATCTATGGCGAGAAAGAATTTGAAGGCATTGGGGTTGAATTTGCCTTACAGTACACCGATGCATATTCTGAATCCATCTACACCTTCGCCAACACGATCAACACGATCGACGGCGGCACACATCTCACTGGACTACGGGCTGCCATCACGCGCAGCATCAATGATTATGCCCGTAAAGCAGGTCTGCTAAAAGAATCAGAACCAAATTTCAGCGGAGATGACACCCGTGAGGGACTGACTGCCATCGTCAGTATCAAACATCCGGATCCTCAGTTCGAAAGCCAGACCAAGGTTAAACTGATGAATCCAGAAGTTCAAACTTACGTTCAGGCAGTGGTGCTCGAAACAGTTTCCACTTTTCTGGATGAAAACCCCGCAACCGGGCGTGCCATTGTGCAGAAATGTCTCACTTCCGCCCGGGCACGTGATGCAGCCAAGAAAGCGCGTGACCTTGTCATTCGCAAATCCGCACTCGAGTCGATGACTCTTCCAGGCAAGCTGGCTGACTGTTCAGAACGCAATCCCGAAAAAACGGAAATGTTCATTGTTGAAGGTGAATCGGCAGGTGGCTCAGCCAAGCAAGGTCGCGACCGTCATTTTCAGGCAATCCTTCCTCTGCGTGGAAAGATCCTGAACACCGAACGGGCACGCCTGGATAAAATCCTCGGCAACCGTGAAGTGAAATCACTCGTCTCAGCGCTTGGCACCGGCATTGGCGACTCTTTTGATCTCAAAGGTCTCCGGTACGGTCGGGTGATCATCATGACCGATGCTGACGTGGATGGTGCCCACATCCGCACCCTGCTGCTGACCTTCTTTTTCCGCTACATGCAGCCTTTGATCGAAGAGGGGCACCTCTACATTGCTCAGCCGCCACTTTATCGCATCAGCAATCGTAATCAGGTCTTCTATGCCTACAATGATGCCGAAAAAGATAAACTGATCACAAAACTGGGTGGCGCCAATAAGGTGGGTCTCTCCCGCTACAAAGGTCTCGGTGAAATGAACCCCGAACAGCTCTGGGAAACGACGATGAACCCTGAAAACCGCACCCTCTTGCAGGTTGAAATCGAAGACGCGGCAGAAGCCGATCTGACCTTTGACATGCTAATGGGTTCCCTCGTTCCTCCGAGGCGGCGTTTTATTCAAACTCATGCAAAAGAAGTGCGTAACCTGGACATCTAACCGTTTGTAACTCGCCTGGAAAACAGGCGAGTTTGTTAATATGACACGCAAGATTCTTCACCTCGACCTCGACGCTTTCTTCTGTTCAGTTGAAGAGTTGCTTGACCCTTCCCTCGTGGGCAAAGCTTTTGCTGTTGGTGGCAGCCCTCAAGGTCGTGGTGTGATAGCGTCATGCTCCTACGCGGCACGTCTTAAGGGCGTGCGCTCAGCGATGCCTGCTGGAAAAGCCCTCCAACTCTGCCCTGAGCTGATCATGATCCATCCTCGCCACGGGCTTTATAGTGAATATTCCGATCGGGTGATGTCCATCCTCCAGGATACGACGCCTTTGGTCGAACAGGTTTCGGTGGATGAAGCTTTTTTGGATGTCAGTGACCTGCAGCAACCCCTCCGGCTTATCGCGACCGGGCTGCAGAAACGGGTTGCAGATGAAACTCAACTTCCCTGTTCCCTTGGGGGAGCAACCAACAAACTGGTTGCCAAGATGGCGAACGACTATGGTAAGAAGCAGGTGCGCACTGGTCGTGCCCCCCGCGCGATCACCATCATCGAACCGGGAGAGGAACAAGCCTTCCTTGCCCCCCTGGACATCCAGGCTCTGTGGGGATTTGGTCCTAAAACAGCTGAAAAATTACGTGAAAGGGGCATCTTACGCATTGGGCAGCTTTATGAGCTTTCCGAGATGGAATTGCGCAGTTTTTTTGGCAACCATGCCCTTGAGATCCTCGACCGGGCAAAGGGGATCGACACGCGGCCGGTTTATGATAGCGAAAACGATCCAAAATCGGTCAGTAATGAGACCACCTACTACTCTGACACAGATGACCTTCAACAAATTTCGGATACCTTACGCTGGTTGTCCGATAAAGTTGGTTATCGCTTACGTAAACACAACCTGGCTGGAAGTTGCGTGCAGATTAAGATCCGATACTCGGACTTTTCCACCATTACTCGCCAAAAAATGCTTCTGCAGCCAACCAATCTGGATGATGAGATTTTTAACGCCGTGATGGAATTGCTTAAGAGTCATCTCACGGTTGGCAGAGAGGTACGTCTGCTGGGCGTCGGCGTTACCAAGCTGGAAGATCCAGCCATCCAACTCTCCTTGTGGGATAATACCGCCCAAAAGAAAACCCAATTGACCGAAGCCATCGACACTCTCAAAGACAAGTACGGCAAGGAAATCATCATGCGAGCCAGCTCAATGAAACCCGGCAAGAAGG
>WOZA01000003.1 GCA_011620505.1 Anaerolineaceae bacterium | reverse complement strand
TTGAAAACTACCAGGCCGCCTACCCGGAGCTGAAAGCAAACGCCGACCTGATCTATGAAACGCTCACTACTGAGGAAAAACGTTTCGCTGAGACGCTTGATGCTGGTTTTGTTGAACTGGAAAACCAGGTTGCGCGGCTGAAATCCAACGCTGAAAGCCAGCTTGACGGTAAAACCGCCTTCAACCTCTACTCCACCCACGGCTTCCCGCTCGAGATTACCCGTGATATCCTCGAAGAGGACGGGCTCACAGTAGACGAAAAAGGTTTTTTTGAGGCGATGGAAGCGCATCGGCTTGCTTCCGGCAAAGGGCAGGCTTTTGGGAATATGAATGGCGATAATACCGAATTCTACGCCGCTGTTTTGAGTGACTTGCAAACCCAGGGAAAATTGCCCGGGGACGGTGTCCGTTATGACCCCTACTCATCTTTCACGACTGAATCCAAGTTAATTGCCATCCTGCGGGATGGAGAGCTGGTTCAGGCAGCCCAAGTTGGGGAGGAGGTTGAACTGATCCTCACCGACAGTCCCCTCTATCTTGAATCCGGTGGACAGGTGGGGGATACAGGCAAGGTGACATCTGCTGAGAATCCTGCCTGGGAGGTCAACGTTTCTTCCAGCCGCAAACCCGTCTCGGGACTGATTGTCCATTCTGGAACTGTCAGCCGGGGCACACCCCAAGTGGATAGCCCTGCTGTGATTAGTGTGGACGTTGCTTCACGCCGCGCCACCATGCGCAACCACACCGGCACGCACCTGCTGCATGCCGTGCTGCGCCAGGTTCTGGGAGAAAAGGTGCACCAATCCGGTTCAGCGGTGGACCCTGAACGCCTGCGCTTCGACTTCAACTTCCCACGCGCTCTCAACAACGACGAATTACTCCGGATCGAATCCCTGGTCAACCACTACATCGCCGAGGAGTACCCGGTCAAGAAGCGCGTCAAAACCCTCGAGGAAGCCAAAGCCGATGGTGCCATGGCGCTATTCGGTGAGAAATACGGCAGCGAGGTGCGCACGATCGAAATTGCTGACCAACGCGGACGCGTTTCATACGAACTCTGCGGCGGCACGCACCTCGACAATACCGCTGAAATCGGTTCCTTCTACATCACCAGCGAGTCGAGTGTGGCTGCTGGGATTCGCCGCATCGAAGCTGTGACCGGCGAAAAAGCGTATACCTGGGCTCGCGAACGCTTGAATCTGCTCAACGAGGCAGCAGCCTTTCTTGAAACCAGTCCGTTCGAGCTGCTCTCAAAAACGGAAATGCTCGAGACCAGGCTCAAGGAACTCGATAAAGAACTTGACCTTTTGCGCGCCCAAGGAGCCCAGGCAGAATTCAGCAAGAAATTGCAGAATATCCAACAGGTTGCGGGCGTACCCGTGCTCAGCGCCATTATCCCCAACGCAGACGCGGATGCCCTGCGCGGCCTTGCAGATCAGTTCCGCCAGCAATATCCCTCCGGCGTGGTTGTTTTGGGCACCGTCAGCCATGATAAACCCATGTTGATTGCAGCCGTCACTCCCGACCTGATTGCCCGTGGCATCAAAGCTGGCGACCTGATCAAACGCGTTGCCGCGGTGGTTGGCGGCGGTGGCGGCGGCCGACCGGATATGGCCCAGGCAGGCGGCAAAGATCCCGACAAGCTTTCTGAAGCGCTTGATCAGGTTTCTGTCTATATTCGAGAGATTCTGAAGTAAGCCATGCCGCAGGATATCACCCCTCTCCGCCAGCAATACCTGGATATAAAAAAACAATATCCGGATACGATTGTCTTTTTCCGGTTGGGTGATTTTTACGAAACATTTGACGATGACGCCAAGACCACAGCTGAAGCGCTGGATATCGTTCTGACATCCCGCCCGGTGGCAAAAGGTGTACGCGTACCGATGGCTGGGATCCCTTTCCACGCTGTCGATAATTACATCGGCAGGCTGATCGAAAAAGGCCATCATGTCGCGATTTGCGAACAAGTTGGAGACCAGCCTGATAAGGGTCTCTTCCCGCGTGAAGTGGTGCGCGTGGTCACCCCCGGCACGGTTGTGGAGCCCAACCTGCTCCCCTCCGGGCGCAACAATTACCTTGCCTGTGTCTTTTCCCAGCAAGACGGTGCGGGTTTGGCGTATGTGGACGTGTCCACGGGAGAATTTGCTGCCACGGAATTGACCGATCAAGATGTTTTCGTTCAACTGCGGGCAGAGCTCAAACGCCTTTCCCCTGCGGAAGTGCTGGTTTCGGATGCGGTCAGTCAGCCTGAGGACATTCAGGGCAGCCAGACTGTCATCCCCAACTGGTATTTTGAACCAGGCCGAGCCCAGGAGCTCATCAAAAGCCGCTTCCGGGTCAGCAGTTTGGAAGGATTGGGGCTAAAATCCATGCCATTGGCAGTGCGGGCGGTTGGCGCCCTCCTGAAGTACCTGCAGGAAACCCAAAAGGGTCTGGCGGAAGTTCAGTTCAACTTCAGCACCTATAGCCTGAATGATTTCATGGTCCTGGATGCGGAAACCCGCCGCAACCTGGAGCTCACCGAGACCCTGCGCGACAACAAGCCTGAAGGATCGCTGCTGGGTGTGCTTGACCGAACCAAAACCCCAATGGGCAAGCGGATGCTGCGGGCTTGGGTCAACAAACCGCTGCTCGATCTGGATCAGATCAATGCGCGATTGGATGCGGTTGAATTCTTTTACAAAAATGGTGTCCTGCGTCAGAACCTGGAGCTACTGCTTGCGGAGCTCCATGACATTGAACGCATTGTGCTGCGGCTCAACAGCGGCAGTGCCCGCCCGGGAGACCTGGTGGCACTGCGAGAAGACCTGGGCACGATTCCCCGTTTGAAGGCGCTTCTGCCTGCCAATGAACCCGCTCTCCAATCACTGCTCAATGCCATTGGGAATTTCGATTACCAGCAGGAATTGCTTGAGAAAGCCATCACCGAAGACCCGCCAGCCACAACTGCCAACATTGGCATCATCCAACCCGGATTTTCAACCGAGCTCGACGCCATCCTTGCCAGCTCAAAACATGCCCGTGAATGGATTGCCGGGCTCGAAAGCGCCGAACGCCAGCGCACGGGAATCAAAACCCTCAAAGTTGGTTTCAACAAGGTTTTTGGATATTACATTGAGATTTCGCGCGGCATGGCAGACCAGGCACCCGAAAACTACATTCGCAAGCAGACTTTGGTTAACAATGAGCGCTTCATCACGCCTGAACTGAAGGAATATGAATTACTGGTTTTGAATGCTGAGACGCAAATTCACGAAGTGGAACTGCGCGTCTACAAACAAGTGTGCGCCCAACTGGCGTCCAGCTCGACCGAACTCCTCAACGCCGCACGCGCAATCGCCAGCCTGGACTGCCTGCTTTCTTTTGGCAGCGTTGCAGCCCTCAATAAATACACCCGACCCCAACTCAACGCTGAGAAAGGTCTCAATATCATCGCCGGACGTCATCCAGTGGTCGAACGCATGCGCAGCGAAACCCGATACATTCCTAACGACGTGGTCTTTGAAGATGGCGAGATCGTGCGACTCATCACTGGCCCCAACATGAGTGGCAAATCGACCTACCTGCGCCAGGTGGTTCTGATCGTGTTGATGGCGCAAATCGGCAGTTTTGTGCCTGCCGACCAGGCGGAAATCGGGCTGGTGGACCGGGTCTTCACCCGAATTGGGGCGCAGGACGCAATTCACCAGGGGCAGTCGACCTTCATGGTGGAAATGCTCGAGACCGCTAATATCCTTAACAATGCCTCCCCGCGCAGTCTCTTAATCCTGGACGAAATTGGCCGCGGAACCAGCACCTACGACGGGCTCTCGATCGCCTGGGCAATTGTTGAGCACCTCCACAGCCATCCAAAACTCAAGCCTCTGACCCTCTTTGCCACGCATTACCACGAGCTGACCGAACTGGCAGACCTCTACCCGGGAGTGCGCAACTACAATGTCGCGGTTTCAGAAGCAGATGGCACGGTCGTCTTCCTGCACAAGATCGTTCCTGGCGCGTCTGATCGCTCTTATGGCATCCACGTAGCGCAGATGGCTGGCCTGCCTTCCTCCGTTATTAGCCGTGCAAACGAGATCCTCAAGCAGCTTGAGCAATCATCCGGAACCACGTTGCCAGCTGCCTCAACCACGAAGGATCAATTGCGCCTTTTCCCGGAGAACAATCCGATGATCGAGGCTTTTAAGAAACTCGACCTGGAGACCCTATCTCCCATTCAGGCGTTGAACTTGCTCTACGAGTGGAAGAGGAAGTATTTTCCGAAAGAAGAGTAAATAAAGAAAAACCTGCTTCGCAGGTTATGCGTCATTCAGAAATCTCAGAGGATATTGCCACCCGCCGGGATTCGCCCCGTTTGTTAATCCTCAAGCCATCCAGGCTGACCATTGAGAAAGGCTTGCCCGGTCATGGGCTTTTTGCCTTCCGGCTGCAGGCTGTCCAAAACCAGGAAACTTTCGCTTGTGCCGATTGCTGGCAGTCCATTCACCACGTATCTCTCGCCGGGCTCGCTGGCGAAACTGTCGTGCACGTGCGCCTCGAGCACCTTCACCCGCTTGCCGTCCAGGGTAAAATATGTGCCCGGCCAGGGATAAAACGCGCGCACCTTGCGATCCAGTTCGAGGGCAGGTTTTGAGAAATCGAGTTCGCCTTCCTCTTTCTTTAGCATTGGAGCATACGTCTGATCAGTTCCATCCTGCGGCAAAGGCGCAAGCATACCGCTCAGATAGGAGGGCAGCACTTCGATTAATGCCTGTGCACCCAGGAAAGCCAGTTGATGCGAAAGTTCTTCCGCGTTGGTCCCCGGACGGATAGGTACTCTGCGCTGCGCCAGGATCGGCCCGGTATCAAGCCCCTCATTCATCAGCATGATGGTCACACCGGTTTCATTATCGCCCGCGGCAATCGCTGCCTGGATTGGAGAGGCACCGCGCCACCTTGGGAGCAGTGAGGCGTGTACATTCACACACCCTTTTGCTGGCATCTCGAGTATCATCTTCGGCAGGATCTGCCCAAAAGCTGCGACCACGATCAGATCCGGTTTATACTGCGCCAGCTCATTCACAGCGCTGAGTTTCCTGAGAGACATCGGTTGTAGGACGGGTAAGCCGAGCTCCAACGCGCGTTGCTTCACCGCGGAAGGCATCAGCGTTCGCCCTCGGCCGGCAGGACGGTCCGGCTGGGTGACGACCGCCACCAGTCCATACTTTTCGTACAATGCTTCCAGGCTGGGTATGGCAAATTCAGGCGATCCCATAAAGATAATTCGTTCATTCATGGCAGCGATTCTAACACAGGCCTCCGTGTCACTTGCGCTTTTATTCCCAAAGATTTAACATCCCATTTCACGACAGAATTTCCACTTTGTGTTAAGCTTAAGCATATCTGAAAAGAGGTGAATTATGACTGACTCTCAAGATTTCGTGAATGTTGACCCGGGCGATGTCAAACCCGCAACCGAGCCAAAAGCGTCTCAACCACTTTTGTCGACACGCGAGGAAAATACGCTGGCGATGATTGCGCATCTATCCATCCTGCTCAACCTGGTTACCGGCGTTCTGGGTTTGGTGGCTGCGCTGGTAATTTATCTTGTCTACAAAGACCGCTCACGCTATGTGGCGTACCAGAGCCTTCAGGCGATTATTTTCCAACTGGTGTACTTCTTTGGGGCTGCCATCCTGGCGGGTGTTGTTGCTCTTGTTTCCACCCCACTGGTTCTCGTCTGCATCGGTCTTTTTGGTCTGGTCCTGGCACTCCTCCTGGCACTGGTGCCGATAGGCGCGCTCATCTACGGCATCGTCGCTGCAGTGGAAACCAATCATGGTCGTGACTTCCAGTATTGGTTGGTTGGGCAGTGGGTCCGCAAAACGTACGAAGGCTGATCGGCGAGCTCTTCAGGAAGGAAACCCTGATGGATCCGGCATCACATTCAACATCCAAAGACGGGATCACCGTTTATGGCGTGAAGTGGTGCCCGGATTGCAGGCGGACCAAGGCAGTTTTCGAAGAGGAAAGCGTTCCTTACGTCTGGATCGATATCGATGAAAATAAGGTGGGAGAAAAGTTTGTCCTGGCTACAAACCGTGGCAAACGCAGCGTGCCAACGATCATTTTTCCGGATGGTTCCATGCTGGTGGAGCCTGATTCAGGGCGCCTCCGCCAGGCTTTACAGGCTTACAAAACCAAATCTACTGCCTAAGCGCTCAACCGCCGGCGTGCTTTTTTTGCCAGCACAGCAATGCTAACAGAAAGCGCGCCAGCGAACAAAACCCCAAAACTCGCGACGAGGATCGCCCCTAAAGACCGGCGCAACTCGAAAATCCGCGAGTTTTTGAGTTGATCCCTCAAGGATTTCACGTAAGTGTGGCGCGGTTTATGGTGCCCCAATATGTTGGAAAACCGTTCTTCCAACTTTTGGAGGTCATAATCTCTAAGAAAATTTATATCATTCATTTCACTTAATTTAACGCAATCGCCTTTCTTTAGATACGCGGGTTTTCCAACTCTTTTACCCGATCGCGCAGTTCAAGCAGGGTTCGGTGATAAAGGCTCTTTATTGCGCCTTCTGTCTTGCCAAAAATGAAACTGATCTCCTGATTCGTCAGGTTTTCAACGAATTTGAGCAGCAGCAATTCTCTTTTTTGCGGGCTGAGATCGTTTATGATGCCCAGCAGGAAGTCGCTCTCCTGATTTTGTTGCATTCTCAATTCAGGGGTAGGATGCTTGCCTGTATCCGGCAAGGTGAGATTTTCAATGGATATTTCTCTTGTACGCAGCCCGTCGCGATGGTAATTAGCAACCAGATTATGCGCAATACGGTAAAGCCAGGCGGAAAAGGGCAAGCCCATATGCTTGTAACCACCAATGCTTTTTAATGCCTTAAAAAAGACTTTGGAGGTTAAATCTTCCGCATCATTGGCATTACCTACCCGAAAATAAATATAGTTGTAGATCCGTTCAACATAACGCTCGTATAAGACGCCAAAGGCTTCAGGATCTGTTCGGGCAAGATTGATCAGGGTTACTTCATCGATATCTTCAAACAAATTTACCTTCCAAGGTCTGATTATATACCATGTCTTATGCCCTGTTTTAACGGTCAAGGCTCCCGCTTTGGGGTACAATAAAAACAATGGGACACTATGGCACATCATTGAAAATAATTTGCGCCAGCCGTATTTTGATTCCTGCATTTTATGCTCCAATCAACCCTATCTTTCCATTTTCAGAACAGGCTTTAACCAGACTGTTTCTGCAAATCCCAACCTCCGATAAAAAGGAAACAAACCATGAGTGATTTTCTGTTCAAGAAAGATGTGGATATTTATGATCCCAACGTCAGTGGGCTGGTGGAATTCGAAGCCGAACGCCAGGCACGCCGTCTGATCATGATCCCGAGTGAAAGCATTGCCCCCAAGGCTGTACGTGACCTGCTGGCTTCACCCTTCACCAATATCTATGCTGAAGGCTATCCCCGCCCTGAAACCCGCTATCAGGACGAAGAAACCATCATGGATTACGCCTACCAACTTGGGCGCTATCGCCGCCATAGTGACCCCCGGTACTACAAGGGAGTTGAATACGTGGACATGGTGGAAGCGCTTGCTCGCAGGCGTGCTGCGGAACTCTTTGCCGCCAATGACCTGAACGCTGACGATCTCTGGGTGAACGTCCAACCGCTTTCCGGTGCCCCTGCCAACACGGCTGTTTACACCGCCCTCATCCAACCTGGCGACCCCATTCTGGGTATGGATCTCCTGGTTGGGGGTCACCTGACCCATGGCTCACCAGTAAATCGCTCAGGGTTGGTTTACAATGCCTTCCACTATTCCGTGGATCCCAAAACTGAACTCCTGGATTACGACAAAATCATGGAGCAGGCAAAAGCTTGCAAGCCCAAGATCATCGTGGCAGGCTACACCTCCTATCCATGGATCCCGGACTGGCAAAAGTTCCGCGAGATTGCGGATGAAGTCGGCGCATGGCTGCTGGCAGATGTTTCACACATTGCCGGGCTGATTGCCGCGAAGGTAGTGCCCTCGCCGATCGGTATTGCCGATATCGTCAGTTTCACAACACATAAGACACTCTGTGGTCCTCGCGGCGCTGTGCTAATCGCCCATGACCGCGAGCTTGGTGAACAGATCGATAAAGCTGTCTTCCCCGGTGAGCAAGGCGGTCCTCACGTTAACACAATTGCCGCCATGGCGCTGACCTTCAAACTTGCCAGGACAGAGCAGTTTATTGAGCTGCAAAAACAGACCCTGCGCAATGCCGCTGCGTTGGCAAACCACTTCAAAGAACTGGGTGTACGCGTTCCTTACGGCGGCACGAACAGCCACATGTGCCTGGTGGACTGCAAATCCTACAAAAGCGCGGACGGCATCCCCCTCAATGGCGACATGGGTGCCAGAATTCTCGACCTGGTCGGGATCGTGGTCAATCGCAACACCATCCCCGGTGATCGTTCAGCCCTAACCTCCACGGGTATCCGCATGGGCGCCACCTGGCTGACCCAGCGCGGCTTTGTTGAGAAGGATTTCACCAAAATTGCAGATCTGATCCACGAAGTCTTCAGCGCAACCATTCCCTATCACATGATTGGCCATTCCGGGAAGATCACCCGTGCCAAAGTTGATTTTTCGACGCTCGGAAAAGTGAACACGGACGTCCGTGCCATGGCAGATGGAAAACCTGCTATGGATGATATTCACCAGCGCCACGGCTACCCCCACTATTTCTACAATGAGGATCATCCCCGCCAGGGCATTGGCGCTCTGATGGTCACTGGAGAGAATGTGCGTGCCTTCCTCAATTACACCATGACCAGCGACGTCGAAGCCCTCGAACCTGGTGCTTCGCAGCTGACTATGATGCATACCACGAATGGTGATATCGAAGGCATCCTGACCTGTAACGAATGCAAGCGATTCACTTTGACCGTACCGGCAGAAAAACTCGGGCTGACAGGCAGCTGGCTGGTGGGGCTTTCGAGCGCTTTTATTTACTATGACCCTGACCTTACTCAGAGGATTCCAGGACCTATTTCAATCCTGAAAGCTGATCCAGTCTGGGTAAAGCCTGAAAACGAGAGAGTCGACCTGCGCAAGCCGTATTTCATCGGCATGCCTACAGATGTAAGTCTGCCGGGATTGCCTGAATTTACCTGGGTGGAGCCTGAAGAAGAGGGCTTGAAACACACACCTTTGTATGAAACCCATGTGGCGTTGGGAGCGAAAATGAGCGGTTTTGCCGGCTGGGAGATGCCGCTGTGGTACTCTTCCGTTCTGCAGGAACACCTCGCCACTCGCAAAGCAGCCGGGTTGTTTGATGTCACGCACATGGGTGTCTTCCAGGCTGAAGGCCCAGATGCTGCAGTATTTCTGGATGTCGTCTGCGGCAACGACACGCTATCTCTAAAAGTTGGTGATTCGCTTTACACCCATTTCATGGATCCACATGCCAACGTCATCGATGACCTGCTGGTTTACTGCCGTGATGTTGACAAATACCTCGTGGTAGTCAATGCTGCCAATGAAGCCAAAGACTGGGCATGGTTGAATGCGGTAAGAAACGGTGAAGTCATGGTGGATCCGGACCGTCCTTGGGTGCGCGCGCCTGGGCGTAAAGTGACCCTGCGCAACCTTAAAGACCCAAAGGAGGGTGAAGATCAGCTGGTTGATATTGCCCTTCAAGGTCCGCTCAGCCGCGATATCCTGCTCAAACTGGCTGAGCCCGCTGAACAGCGCCGCATCCGCCGCCTGAACCGAACCCAGCTTTGTGAAGCCGTTCTGGATGGGATGCATGTGGTTGTTTCGCGTACGGGTTATACCGGTGAGAAAATGTGCTTTGAACTTTTCGTCCATCCGGACGGAGCAGTTCGCCTGTGGAACGACCTGCTTGAAGCCGGTAAACCGCTTGGGCTTGAACCTTGTGGCCTTGGAGCCCGCGACTCACTGCGCACAGAAGCTGGCTTACCTCTCTATGGGCACGAGATGGGCGGCGATTTGAACCTGACTGTTGGCGAAGCGGGCTTCCTGCCCTACCTGAAACTCAACTCTGCCTGGTTCATCGGCAGAAAAGCCTTCGTGGAGCGCGAAGAAAAACGCACTGGCGTCGTGGCTCGCTTCCGCTTTGACGAAAAAGCCGTTCGCATGGCGCACCATGGTGACCCCGTCTGCGACCTCAAAGGACGTATGGTGGGCGTTGTTACCAGCTGTGCGATTGATCAGGAAGGTTACCTCACCGGACAAGCCTTCGTGGATAAAAAGGTGGCTGTGGAAGGCACCAAGGTCTTTATCTTCCAGAATGCCCCTGATTGGAGACAGAAACCCCCTGCCGAACTCACTCAAGGGGATCGGGTTGCACTTCCAGGTGCAGCAACTATCATCAGCCGGTTCATGAAAGCCTAAACCGGAAGTATTAGAAAAAAAGGAGAAAAAATATAATGCCAACACCCTGGGAACTAAGATTTGCTCATCGAACGGAAGGTATCAAGAGCTCATTCATTCGTGAGCTTCTGAAGGTTACCGACCAGCCTGACGTCATCTCTTTCGGCGGAGGATTTCCTGCTGCTGAACTCTTCCCAATTGAACAAATGCGGGCTGCCTGCGACAAAGTGCTCACCCTATATGGTCGCAAAGCCCTGCAATATACGACCACAGAGGGATACAACCCTCTGCGTCAGTGGATCGCAGACGATGCAAAAGCCAATGGCATCAACGTCACGCTTGACAATATCATAATCACCACCGGTTCACAGCAAGCCCTCGATTTTGTCGGCCGGGTCTTCATCAATCGCGGTGATCGAGTTCTGACCGAGTCTCCCACTTATCTCGGCGCCATCCAGGCTTGGAACGCCTACGGTCCGCAGTACGTCACCGTAAATACGGATGCGGACGGCATGGTCACTGATGAGCTCGAAGACCTCATCAGGCAAAACGTCAAATTCATGTACGTGCTGCCCAATTTCCATAATCCGTTGGGAGTCACGTTATCCCTTGAACGACGAAAGCGGCTGATTGAACTTGCCAACTGCTATAACGTACCGATGATCGAGGATGATCCGTATGGAAAGCTGATCTTTGAAGGCGAGATGCTGCCGCCAATTGCCGTTTTGGACGCTCAGTATCATAAGTGTGATCATTCCTCGTTCAACGGGAACGTCATTTACACCAGTACCTTCTCAAAGATCCTTGCCCCCGGTCTGCGCATTGGCTGGGTGATTGCGCCTGCTGAAGTCGTCAAGAAGATGGTTCAGGCCAAACAAGGCGCTGACCTGCAGTGCTCCACCTTTGACCAGTACGTCGCATATGAATTGGCTGCGGGCGATTGGCTTCCTGAGCATATCAATACCATCCGCCGCGTTTACAAGGAACGCCGCGATGCCATGATCCAGGCGTTTGAAGACTTCATGCCTGAAGGCACGAGCTGGACGACTCCCCGCGGTGGTCTGTTCCTCTGGCTGCGCCTGCCTGAAGGCTGCGACAGCCTCGAGCTCTTCCCGAAAGCCGTGGAGGAGAAGGTTGCTTATGTGCCAGGTGTGCCATTCTACCCAAATGGCGGTCCAAAGAACACCATGCGGCTCAACTTCTCCGCTTCCAACCCCGAAACCATCCGCGAAGGCATCCGTCGCCTTTCGGTGATGATCAAGAAAACGATGGCTTAAGCCTCACTTTTCTCAAGCATCAAAGCAGACCAGTTCTGACCGGTCTGCTTTTTTTTGGGTTGAACAGCGGCAATAGTGGCTTTGTTATCTCGTCCAAAGCTCAAAATTGGTCAATATCGAACCACCAATGAACTCGCGCAAGA
>WOZA01000146.1 GCA_011620505.1 Anaerolineaceae bacterium | reverse complement strand
ATTGACTATACGAAACGTTGGAGGCAACATGAACGCACAATCTGAAGTTGTCAGCGCACACATCCAGGAGAGCACTCTCCTCCAACCCGCGATTCAAGCATGGAAAATCTACCTGCGCGATCAGGGCAGGTCTCACCATACACTAAAAGCCTTCACTGCTGACCTGGCACTGCTGGAAAGCTTTTTGCCGGCTGATAAAACCATCGGCAGTATCACCACAAAAGACCTTGAAGATTACCTCACCTGGCTCGAGAAAGACCGCGACGTTCCCTGCAGCCCCAAAACTCTCTCCCGCCGGATCACTTCCATCAAGTCGTTTTTCCGCTGGCTGGTGAAGGGCGGCGTGCTCAACGCTGACCCGGCTGAAAAAGTGATCCAAAAGACGGTCATCAGCCCTCTCCCGACTGTGCTCACTCCAAGCGAATGCACCCAGGCGCTGGACGCTGCCGATGCATTGCGGACAGCTGCCAACCCGGACCCGCGTCCCTACACGCTGATGCTGCTTGTGCTTGAAACCGCCATGAAAAAGGGCGAATGCCTGAGTTTGATGACCAACCATCTCGAAATCGAAAACCCCGACCAGGCTTACATCCACGTGCGTTATGGGCAGTCGCGCTATCGCTACAAGGAACGCAAAGTGGGGGTTTCCCCGGAGTGGGTGGCAGCCTATCACGAATATGCTGAAAAGTACCAGATCAAGGACCAGGTCTTTCCCTGGTCACAACGGCGCCTCGAATACTTGTTGGAGGATGTTACCAAAGCTGCCAATATGGAAAAGCACATTTCCTTCGACATGCTGCGCTGGACGAGCGCGCTGATTGACCTCTCCAATGGGGTCGAAAAGGACAAAATCCGCCAGAAACTTGGCATTTCCAAGGTGCAATGGCGCGAAGTGAGCAACAAACTACTCAGCCTGGCAGAGGAGAATGGTTATCCCATTCCAGAGGAAACTGCTGAAGGCGAGACGATTTAAAAAAACCATTTAGAATTGAAGAGAATATGACATATACCGTTAAAAACCAACGGAAACATCGGTTTCCATGGGGCATCCTGTTCGGTTTGGCTGCCCTGATTTTTGTTTTGCTGGCAGTGCTGAGTGTGAATGAGATGCGCAACGGCAACCCCGGCTTCCTGACCAATTTATGGCAGACGCCAGACCGCTATGCGGATGATCCCTTTCTTGCCAACAACCCCAATGCCATTCCGGTCCCAAACGAGGTCAAAACGATCCTGCTGCTTGGCTCGGATTTTCGTCCCGAACTCGGCTACCGCACAGATGTGATGCTGCTGCTGGGGCTGAATACCCGTACCAACGAGGTACACCTGATCTCCTTCCCGCGCGATCTGTGGGTCAACATCCCAGGGTTGGGCGAGCAGCGCCTGAATACCGCGTTTCCTTTTGGCGACTGGCAGGGCTTGAGCGACACTTTTGCGGCTAATTTTGGTTTCAGACCTGACCACTATGCCATGGTGGACTTTCAAGGCTTTAAGCATCTGATCGATGTTTTGGATGGGATCGTCGTCACCGTCGGCGAGCATATGGAAGACGAATGCCACATGAACCCCTCGGGCTGGTGCGTGGTGGAGCCTGGCGAAGTGCCAATGAACTCCGACGAGGCGCTCTGGTATGTACGCGCACGTTTAAATTCTTCGGATTTCGACCGTACACGGCGGGCACAGGAAGTCATCCAGGCGATGGCAAAAAAGGCCTTTCAGCCATCTGAGATTCTGAACCTGGATAATGTCATCCGGGCGATCTTCAGCACAGTCCAGACAGATATGAGCGTCTCGGATTCGATTCTCTATGCTTTGCCTGCAAGGAAATTTGTGGATATGAAGTTCACGACCTTTCGGTTGACCCCTGATGACGCCGTGCCAGGCACCACCTATGGCGGGGCTTCTGTGCTCTTCCCCAACTACCCTGCCATCCGGGAAAAATTACTTCAGTTTTACTGGGTCAATTAGCTGATCCGGCGCATGCAATTGGAGATGCAGGATTTCGTTTTCATCTCCGAGCAAGCGCCACGCCTGGGCTATACGCAGCCCTGCCACCCAAAGAATAGATCCTCCGCTCAGCACCAAAGGCCATCTTGCCCGCGCTGACCGGGGGATTTTTTGGTTGACAAAGAAGTCGCTCAACTTCTGATGCTTCAGTACCATGCCCAATGGAGACCAGCGCTCACCGGTTTGCATCGGGCGGACTTCCAGCGGCCATTCGAGGTCCAGTGGATTGAGCCAGGCATGAAGCGGATGAGTTTTGATTTCTTCAGGCAGGGACTTGTACTTGCTGATATCGATCAATTCTGCTGTAAGCTCCCAACCCGCGTTCAGTTTTACTTTGCCGCCGCGTTTCAGCTTAAGCCCGGAGAGGTCTGTGAGTTGAGGGTAATCCCTATGCCAATGCTGATAGGTGCGGGATGCAATTACAAATTCACTTTCGAAACAAAAAACCCATAAGCCTCCTGCCAGGGGGGCCTGCGCAGTGCCGCCCGTGATCGCTGCCAGGGCTCTTTCGACCGCCTCAAAACCAAGGTCCCGTGACTCGGGGCTCAATCGCACAAACGCCTGCCTGATAACCAGCCTTTGCAGGCTGAGATGCAAGCCCAAGAAGACCTCTCTGCTGAACACCAACCCGTCTTTCTCAGTCCGCACAAGCGCACGCCCAAATGCCTCATCAGCCAGCGTTTCAAGCAGTTGTCGGTCGGCTGAAAGAGTAAGCGCGGTGCGGACGAGCGCCTGCCTGAAACCCGGATTGTTTTGTTCCAGCTGCGGGATCAGTTCGTGGCGCAAGTGGTTGCGGAAGAAACTGAGGTCGGCATTGCTCTCATCTTCAAGCACTTCCAGATCATGAGCCTGGCAGTATTCGTGGATCTCCTGCCGGTAGATCTGGAGCATAGGGCGAAACAGGGGCAATTCGGGATCGATCCCGCTCAGAATACTCCGGGGCTGCATGCCTGTCAGCCCGCTCAAGCCGCTGCCGCGCAGAAAGTGCATCAGGACCGTTTCCACCTGGTCATCCGCATGGTGCCCCACCACCACCCCCTGGGCGCCGTGTTCACGCGCGAGGTTGAACAAAAAACGATAGCGGCAGAAGCGAGCTGCTTCTTCGATGCCGAGTTTGTTTTGCAGCGCAAATTGCCCCACATCCTGTCTTTCACTGAAGAAGGGGAGCCCCAATTCCGCCATGCGCTGGCTCAAGGCGTCTGCCTGGGCTGCGGAGCTCGCGCGCAGGGCGTGATCGAGATGCCCCACGATCAGTTTGAAACCGCCCTCTCTCAGGCAGTGAACCAGGCAGAGGCTGTCCGCCCCACCCGAAACCCCCACCACCAGTGGCAGTTCGGGGTTGACGCCGCAATCCTTGATTAAAGACTGAGTGATCCGCTCTGCTAACATGCCCAAATTATAGCATCCGCCCTCTTTTTCCTCGACAACTCAATGTTTTGATATACTAATGGAATGAAACCCACACCTTTTGTCATCGGTCTCACAGGCAACATTGCCTCCGGTAAAAGCGTCGTCTTGCAGTACCTGGCAAATCTTGGCGCTCTGACGATCGATGCAGACCTCGCGGCGCAGGAAACCTACCTCCCCGGCAATCCTGCCTACGAACCCATCCTGGCGCGTTTTGGTTCTGATCTCACATTTAGCGATGGGCAGATCAACCGCGGCAAACTGGGGCGCATCGTTTTCCGTGATCCAACCGCACTGACGGAACTGGAAGCGATCATTCACCCCCTGGTTACCCGCAGAATCCTCGAACGCATTCAAACGACCTCGCGGAATGTAGTCGCCATCGAAGCTATCAAACTCTTCGAAGCAGGGATCGACAAATATTGCAATGCGGTTTGGGCGATCGCCGCAGACGATGAGGTACGGCTTGAGCGCTTGATGGAAGGGCGCGGATTGGATGAAAGCGCTGCGCATCAGCGCATCCTTTCCCAGTCACCACAATCTGAAAAGATTCTTTTGGCAGACCATGCTATTTACACTGACACCAGTTTTGCCCACACCTACGAGCAGACCCGCGAGCTGTTTAGCGGTTTAGGGCTGCCGCCTTTTGAAGTCGTATCCGGGGAGGATGAGATTCGGCTCAGCCATCTTGACCCAACAGATTTTGCGGCTGCCTCCTCTTTTATGGAGGAAAAGACCAAACAAAAATGGGAAGACGAAGATCTCTACCGGTTGCTCGGTCAGCGGACGGTGGTGGCGTTTTATAAGGGTGGGCAGTTGGTCCAACTGATGATTTTCCGCATCGAGCAAAGTATGGCTATTTACCTGGCGCATGCGCCTTTTCGGTCCGATCTGCTGCCATCAAAGGTCAGTTTTCCCCTGCTGAAGCAGTACCTGGCAGGGCTAAGCGACATGCTGATCGTGGCAAAGGATTTCATCTTACCGGAAGAAGCAAAACTGCTGGGATTCACCTATGGCGACGATGACCCGCCAGTACACCCGGTGCTCTATAACAACTTCCTGCGCAAGCATGGACTGATGCCTGGCGAGGTCTATTTCACTAAAATTCAAGGATAACAGGTAAAAAAAACGTTTTAGGGGGTATACTTTAATGCAGGGAAGGCATTGCAAGTATGCAGGAATTGTGGAGTAATTTTCTATTCATACTGGAGCGTTTCACATGGTCCAGTCTGTTGGATATCGTACTTGTCACGATCTTTTTTGCATCCATCCTCTACCTTTTACGCGACACAGGAGCCCAAACCCTGCTCCGCGGAATCTTCCTGATCATTATTCTGGTAACATTGCTGATCTCGGTGCTTGATCTGCCTGGTTTTTCGTGGCTGGTCGACACGATCTCTCCCGCGCTGATCTTCGCGATTCCTGTCGTTCTCGCTCCAGAGATTCGGCATGGACTTGAACGCATGGGCAACGTCAGCGATCTGGGACTATTTAAGCATCGAAGTGCAAAAGACAGTGAACGCCTCGAGCAGACACTTCAAGCCATCACCAGCGCAGTCGGGCAGCTTGCCCAACGCCGGCACGGCGCGCTGATCGTCCTCCGGCGCCAACAGTTCCTGGATAGTTACTACAAGAACGGTGTGCTTCTGGACGCCATAGTCACTCCTCAACTTCTGATGCAAATCTTTTATCCCAATACGCCACTGCATGATGGCGCAGTTATCATTGACGGAAATCGCATCATGGCAGCTGGCTGCGTGATGCCGCTTTCGAGCAGTGGCGTGCTTAATGCCACGGTCGAACGTTCGATGGGTTTGCGCCACCGTGCCGCGCTTGGTATTAGCGAAGTCAGCGACGCTATCGCTGTAGTCGTATCAGAAGAAACTGGCACAATCTCCATTGCCCATCGCGGACGCCTGATCCGCCGCCTGGACAGCGAACGCCTCTTGAACAATATGCGCGCCTTCATGATCTCCAATGAAGTTACAAAGCGCCAAAAATCGTGGCTGTCTTACTTCAAGCTTCACAAACCTGAGGAAGAGGAGGAAACTGATGAAAATAATACGTAAATTTGTCTCCTTCCTGCCCACTTTGCTGACTGCCCTGGTATTGGCCATCATTGTTTGGGTTTCATCTGTTACCGCCAGTGATCCCAATCAGACCATCACCTACGAGACGCCGATTAAACTTGAAATATTGGGGCTAAACCCGGACCTGGTGATTACCTACCAAGAAGTGGAGGGCGTCAAGGTCACACTTAGAGCTCCCCGATCGGTCCACGCCCGGCTGGCAAACGATCCAGGCCTGATCAACGCAAACATTAACCTTTCAGGGCTGGAAGCTGGTGATCACATCCTCATCCCTGAGGTGCTTGTTGATCTGAAACCGGTTCAGGTGGTGGAAGTCTCTCCAGCTTCCGTTGAGATCACGCTCGAGAAGGTTTCTTCCAGAACCATGTCCATCAGTCTGGTCCAGACGGGAACTTTGCCGGTGGGGTTTCAAATCCGCAGCGCAAGATTGAGTCAATCTGAAGTCAAACTGGTTGGACCCGAATCACTCGTGAATACCATCGTGGAGGTTGCCGCGACTATTAACGTTTCTGAACTTACATCCAATATCAACCGCACGCTGGATCTAAAGCCTGTCAATGAGGCTGGAGTCGTGGTGGAGGGTGTCGTCCTCAGCCCCAGCCGTGTGGATGTGAGCATCGAAGTGGAGCAGTTGATCGGCTATCGAAATGTTTTTGTCAAAATTGTTACCAACGGTGCCGTGGCGCAAGGCTATCACCTGACCAGTATCGTGGTTGATCCACCCACTTTAACAGTCTACGCCTCGAACCCTGACCTGATACGCAGTATGCCTGCCTATATAGAGACCGAACCGGTGAACTTGAACGGCGCACAGCAGAGTTTTGAGTCGCGGGTGGGCTTACAACTGCCGGAAGGCATCGTGGTGATCGGCGATCAATCCGTTGTGGTTTCGGTGGGTGTTGAAGCAATCTACACCTCCACCCAAATTACCGGAGTGCCCGTTACAGCGATTAATCTCGCGGGCGGGCTGCAGGCAAGACTCTCTCCTCAAAACGTGGATGTTTACATCTCCGGTCCAATGAACCTGCTCGAAAATATTGGAACGGCTTCGGTGCACGTTACTCTGGATCTTACCGGGCTGACAGAAGGCACTTACCAATTATCCCCTACAGTCGAACTCGAGAGGCCGGAACTGCGGCTCGACTCGACTCTGCCTGGCTTAATTGAAGTCGTAATCACGAAATAGAATAGTGAACAAATAAATAGGATATTTAATGGATAAACCTGTCATTGTGCTCGTCGGAAGACCAAACGTGGGTAAAAGTACCCTTTTCAACCGCCTGGTGGAGCAACGCCTCGCCATCATTGATGACGTGCCGGGCACCACGCGTGATCGCCTGGTGGCGGAAGGCAACTGGTCTGGATATAACTTTTTCGTGGTTGACACGGGCGGCATTGACCCCAGCAAACAACGCGATCAGGCACCCCTTTCGATTGGCTCGGCGGCGTTTATTGATGAAATCCGCGCCCAGGTGGAAGTGGCTATTGAGGAAGCGGATGTGATCGTGTTGGTGGTGGACGCGCTCAGCGGGGTTACCCAGGCCGATCGCGAAGTGGCAAACATGCTGCGCAAGCGCCAACGGCAGGAGGAAGGCAAGCTGATGCCGCCGATTGTGCTGGCTGTCAATAAAGCCGATAGCGAAAATGCCCGCCTGAACGCCATGGACTTTTACTCATTGGGGATTGGCGAACCCTATCCGATCTCTGCCATCCACGGCACTGGAACTGGCGATCTGCTGGATGAGATCGTGGCGCATTTTCCTGCCCAGGTGGAAGAAGAAGTCGACGAGACCGCTATTAAAGTTGCCATCGTCGGCAAGCCGAACGCGGGCAAAAGCAGCCTGCTTAATAAGATCATCGGTAAAGAACGCGCGATCGTCAGCGATATTCCCGGTACCACGCGCGACGCCATCGACACACCCGTTACGATTGACGGCCAGGATTACATCCTGATCGACACCGCTGGAATACGAAAACGCGGTTCCATCATCCCGGGTGTTGAGAAGTACTCTGTTCTGCGAGCCATGCAGGCGATTGAACGCTGTGATGTGGCTGTGCTGGTCGTGGACGCGACCACCGGCATCACCGCCCAGGATACCCACATTGCCGGATACATCAATGAAGCCTGGAAGAGCGTGATTTTGGTGGTCAACAAGTGGGATCTCATTGAAAAAGACACCAACACCAGCATGGAATTTGAACGCCAGGTCCGCCAGCAGCTGAACTTTTTGCCATACATTCCGATATTGTTCCTTTCAGCATTGAGCGGTCAGCGTGTGCACCAGGTTTTGCCCCTGGTAAAGCAGATCCAGCAGGAACGCCTGCGTAAGGTGCCGACCTCCCAGTTGAACCGCATCCTGGTAAACGCCCAGGACTTGCATCAATCGACTTCTGGCACTGGCAAGCCTTTCCGAATTTATTACGGCACACAGGTGAAAACTGATCCACCGACGTTCTTGCTGTACTGCAACGACCCAACCCTGGGGCACTTCACCTATATGCGTTTCCTGGAGAACCAGATCCGCAAGGAGATTCCCTTTACCGGTACGCCCATCCGACTCGTGTTGAAGAAACGCGAACGTAAAAGCTTGGAAGATTAGTTTGCCAGGTTTGATTTATAATACCGGAATTCACGCTGCACGCGAGCGTGATAGAATGGATGCTTGTGGAACAAAACGAAACTGAAACCAAGGAAGTTGAACCAACACCCGAAGTGGCACCCGAAAACAAAACCCGCGGTTTTTGGCGCGATATGCTCGAGACCATCCTCATGGCGGTGGTTTTATTCCTACTGTTGAATGCCGTCACCTCGCGTGTGCGGGTTTACAATGTAAGCATGCAACCCACACTGCATGAAGGCAACCTGCTGGTGGTAAACAAGCTGGCCTACAAACTGGGTGAACCCAAACGCGGGGATATCATCGTCTTTCATTACCAGGGAACCGTCACGGAAGATTACATCAAGCGCGTGATTGGTCTGCCCGGAGATACCATTGACATTGGCGGTGGGGTTGTGCGGGTGAATGGCCAGGCTATTACCGAGCCATACATTGCTGAATTACCTGGATATACTGGCACCTGGAAAGTGCCCGAGGGGGAGCTGTTCGTTCTGGGAGACAACCGCAACCGCTCGTCTGATTCGCATGACTGGGGTTTTGTGAAGCAGGAATGGGTCGTTGGGAAAGCGATCCTCGTATACTGGCCGCTCGACCGTATCCGTGTTTTAACCAACATGGACCTGGTTCATGCCGAACCCTGAAAGCACCCTGCCTGAATGAATCGAAACATCAAATCTCTCCCAGAAATTCCTGAAGTATGCCCTCGCTGCTACTTTGGCAGAATTCAGCCTGGAAAACGCAGTTTTGCTGCGCGTACGGCTGGCAAACCGCTGATAGTGCCGGATTTCCCAGCCTGGATTTGCGATGTCTGTGGATTTACCATTTACGACCCGGCTTCATTAATGAACCTGCAACGGCTGCTGACAAATCCCCCCACACCGTATTCTCAATACACGGGGCCAAAACCGACTGAGGGCAAACCTTCCAAATCGCAGCCGAAAACCGACCAACTCACATAATTCCTATACACTTTTTCAGTCACCCCGGTTTGGTAAAAATTTCAGAAGTCTCATTAAAGGGAATGGCTGTCCCTAAGTTTTTTTTAAGATACTTACCTGAAATCGTGTACGTATGCCAGTATCCTACAGGGAGATTGTGACGGGCTTGATGGAGAAGCTAGTGGGAAAATAAGCAGTACGCAACTTTTTTCGTTGACTCATATTCATGATGTGTATATTGAAGTTATATTAATAATTGAAACTTCTACACGTGGTAAAATGATTGGAGAGGCCATTTTCACTCTGAAGGGAGTGAAGGATGAAAAAACGGATTTTGAAGTCAATGGCATTCGTCTTGGTTTTAACGTTGCTAATTGGTGTGTCGGGTGCCCAAGCAAACAGTCAACATGATCAACTTAAGCAACATTTTGACAAAGCATTGAGTGCCTACTCCTCTGCTATGGGAGCCAAGTTGTATCAAAAGAATGATCTTCTTTCAGATCAGGTTCACAACCTAATTGTTGAGAGAAAGCTTTTTTATGAGCGCTACTTCCAGTTGGGGTTGCATTCAGAGCTTTTGAATATTTCAACAAAATTTGAACCAACGGCAGCGGTCCAACTTTCCGAAAACACCTACCAGGTGCAAGAAATGGTCACCTTAACAGGAAAACCGATTTTACAAGTAGCAGAGGATTACCCTGTTTACAGAGCCTACCTTCTGGCTGCAGAGATGGCAAAGGATGCAGATCTTAGCCGTTACCTTAAGCAAACAGCAGAAGAGATCCGTGCCGCTGTGCAAGAGTCTATAGACGCGAACACCTTCGAAATCACGATCATAAACCTGCATAAGGTTGCATTCAATCCTCAGACCGGACAACTTGTCTCCGACTGTTTCACGAGTGAAGCGAATGACGATCCTGGAACAGACAAGGTTGAATGGGTTGATGGTAAAGCAATGCGCGTGGAGCCAGATTTTACCCATTTGCCCGACTATGAGATTTACAATGTCACTGTAGAGGTTTTGGCCCAACAAATCCTGGAGGATCTAAAAGCAGTATCTTCAGGAAGCATTAATTCAGATTACATCCTCCAATAATCAGGGTCGACTGACGCTACTTTTGCCAGAACCTGGGTAAGGAATACCAAATTAATGGCTCGTGATGTTTTCCGGGATACAACTTCCTGGAACCCAAATTATGGTTCACCAGATGATTGTCTTGATTGTGCAAATTATGTTTCACAAGCAATGCGTTATGGTGGATATACCAATGATCGATTAAATTACCCCTGGCAACCTGAATTAAGCACCTGCATAAATCTTTATTAATGGTCATGCTTAGGTGTGGCTAAGAATTGATGGAAAATCAATAATGAAAAGAAATGGCCTCTCTTTGTTACTTGCTTTGATTACCCTTCTCACAGCTTGTGCTCCAATCCAGAAGGAGAATCCAATTGCTTCTACTTCTACTGTGGAGGGCACTCAGATAGCTGAACCAGAAAAAACACCCATTCAAGGATTGCCTGAGGAATTAACTGAAAACCGACAGGGAATCAGTCTGCCTGTTACGGTCAGTTTTGTAAAAAATCAATGGTCTTCTGACGCTGAGATTATCACTGTTGACATAACTGATGATCTCAATTATGCCGCAATTCCAGTTAAAAGAGAGACAGTGTTAAAGTCTCTACCTGCGATAGACCAGGACGGCAATGTTTATCTGCTCTATGGAACGAATTATGGCGCTAACGCAACATTCTTCTCCAAATTGGGTATTGATGGTAGTATCGAAACGATAAATCTTCCTGTAAGCGGTCCAATTGTTGATTCTGTTTGGATCGGCAATCGCTTGTTTATCAATCGGAAGAACCTTCTGATTGTCAGCACTGACATGAGAATTGAAGAACAACCAGCTATCAATAAGTTACCTGATGGAAATTCGGGCCTCGGATTCATGGGATTGGCAAATGAAACTGAAAAAAGCTTGGTATGGTTTTCCAGCCTACCCCTTCTTGAAGGGGATGAACAATACGCGTTCTACCGAACCTATAACACCAAAACCGGCGAAACCTACGAAGGAAAATTGGAAATTCCTTACAGCATCCCGGATTATACCCCTACCAATAATCCAGATGACCGGCTGGGGACTATTGTCATGGGTATTGATACCGCTTCCAAACATGTGCTCCTATGTTATGGACAATATTCAAAGGATGACAATAGTTTGTTCTTCATTCTTGAGCTCCGTGATCCTGTTAATGGGGAAGCTGTGAGCACTGAACAAACTTGCTGCCTAAATACGCTGATTACTTCTTCGGGAGCATTTTACTCCTCCAATCAACCTGTAGAGTCGTGTGGTTTCGACATCGTTCGGCGCTATTCAGACGGTTCTGATGTGATCGATTTTTCAAGTGATACGATCTCTAGTCCTGATTCCCGGAGGCGGTTCTGGCATTGGCATGGAACTAATGGTGATTACTGGATTGTCATGGATCCAGAAACACTGTCTGTCCTGGATAATTCGGGAGGACAACTATATCAATACAGCATGCCTGATGAATCCTTTAAGGATTGTCATCCACCTTACTGTATAAGCCCTGCTTTCCTGATCTCACAGGAATAATTTTTGGACGATCCAGGGCAAAAAAACCCAATGGCAGAGAATGAAAAATCATTTCCTGCCATTATTACTTTATTTTCCCGAACCCGGTCTGATTCAGGTTAATCACAGGCAAGAAAGAGACGATATTCTATGAAATTGGGTGCCTGAATCCTTGCCG